>JAFAYP010000122.1 GCA_019240305.1 Solirubrobacterales bacterium | reverse complement strand
GGCGCAGCCGAGGCCGTTCGATTCGTCGGGCAGCCACGCGGTCACCGTGTCCCAGCCCCCCTCGGTGCCGAGGACCTGAACGGTTTCCTTGAGGACATTGCGCCAGACCGACTCGCGGGCCAGCGAGGCGGACAGGGTGCGCTTGGCGGCCGGGTGCCAGCTGACACCACCGGCGCCCTGGCCCGTGGACTCCTCGATCGACGCTTCGAGCCTGGCCAGCTCGGCGGCGGCCGGGGCGGCACGAGGTTCGCGAGCCTCATCGATCGAGCCAGCGGCATCCACGGTGGCCGCCGACTCGGCGGTCTCGAGCCGCGACTGGAGCTCGTCGATCGCGCTCTCGCTCTCCGCCGCCTTGGCGCGGGCGGCCTCGAGTTCGACCTCGAGCTGCGCGATACGCGCGTGGCCCTGTGTCCGCTCGCCCTCGAGCTCGGCTGCCCGGGCCCGGGCCTCCTCGAGCTTGTCCTCGAGCGCCTGGATGCGAGCCCGGCCGCGCTCGAGCTCGGCCTCCGCCCTGGACGCCCGGGCATCGATGACCTCGAGCTCGACCCCCGCCTTGTCGGCCCGCATCATCGCCGTGCGCAGCTCGCCCTCGAGCTCGGCCACCCGCGCCTGCACCGGCTCGAGTCCGGCCGACCGGACGCGCTCGCGCTCGAGCGCCGCGGTGAGCTCGCGCAGCCGCTCATCCGTCGTGGCGCCGGCGGCGCGCAGCAGGCCAACCTGCTTGCGCTCCAGCTCGAGCTCGCCGGCCAATGCAGCGCGCTCCTTGAGCGTCGCGTCGCGCGCGGCGATCGCATCGGCCAGAGCGGTCTCGGCGGCGATCCGGGCCTTCTCGGCGGCGCGCAGCTGCACACCCGAGTCATCGGCGCCCTGCTGGCGCTCCAGCGCGACGAGCTGGTCCTGGGCCTGGCGCAGGGCGCGCTCGATCTCGGCGGTGGCCTTGGCGGCCGAATCACGTTCGGCGGTGGCGTCTGTCCGCGCCGCGTCGGCATCGGAGCGGGCCTTCTCCAGATCGGTGCGGGCCGCATCAGCGTCGGCCCGCGCCCGCTGCACCTCGGTCCGGGCCGCATCAGCGTCGGCCCGCGCTCGCTGCACTTCCGCCCGGGCCGCCTCGGCGTCGTCGCCGAGGCGCTGGCGAACGAGCTCGAGCGAGCGCTCGAGCTCCTCGGCGCGCTCCCGCTCGCGGGTCAGGGCCCGGTCGAGCTCCGCGGCCTGCTCGGCGAGCTTGGCCTCGGCATCGCTGCGCTCAACATCCGCGCTCGCCGACTGCAGCGCACGCTCGAGCTCGGCCACCCGTGCCTGCGTCGTCGCGATCTCGGCGATCAGCTTCTCGTTGGTGCTCAGCGCGGCGTCGCGTTCGGCCACCGCGGTGGCGCGCTCGGCCCGCGCCTCGGCCACGGCGGCCTCCCGCTCGGCGGAGCCGAGCGCATGCTCGGTGGCCGGTGCGGCCGCGACCCGGCCCCGGGCATCGGGCAGAAGCCCCCACTCAGCCAGCAGCTCCGCCCGTACGCTCTCGGCATCGAGCCGGCTCCAGCGCTCGACCCGGAGCAGCCGCGCCGCCTCGCTGCGCGCGGTCCCGGCCTCGGAGGACGGGGCGGCGACGCCGCATACGAGCGTGGGCCTGCCCTGGCGATCGGCGACCGGGAAGCGCAGGACGACCAATGCCTCCCGGCCCTGGTAAGGACCGACGAAGTACTCGAGCTGGATCGGCTCCTCGACATCCTCATCGCGCTCCTGGATGCGAGGGCCGTCGACCGTCTCCCCCGGGGGCAGCTCACCGTCGGTGCGACCCAGGAGTCGTTCCTCGGTGGTGCTCAGGAACTCGGTGAAGCGGGAGTTCACGCGGACGTAGCGACCCTCCAGGTCCTTGAGCCAGACCAGGGCCGGGCTCTGGTCGAGCGCGCCGTCAAGCAGCGCCTCGCCGGCGTCGCCGATCGAGGGCAGGGCACTGGTGGGCAGCGTGAGCAGGATGTGGCGGGTGCCGTCGCGGTCCGCCATGGCCGCGATGTCCACCGCGACCCCATCGAGCATCAGCACCGCGGCATTGGCCTGGCCTTCCCGCACACGCTCCAGCTCGGGCGACTGCCGGCAGAGCTGTTGCTTGTCGGCAAACCAGCGCCGGAATGGCTCGGTGGCGCGCTCCAGACTCCCGTCCTCGGCGAGCAGGCCGAAGGCAGGAATGTTCGTGACGGCCGCAATGGTGGCCATCAGCGCTCCACGAATTCGCGGATTACTCCCACAGACAGCCTTTCGGCGGTCTTAGAGCCCGAACCTTGCGCCCAATCGACCCCTGGACGGATGTCCAATTGAAGGAATCGACCGAAGTCGACGGATGTTTAGCCGGAGGATCAGCCGGTGGCGCGGCTGAGGATCGATTCCTGGCCGCTGAGCGTCTGGCTGGTGGCCTCGAGGATCTCGATGTCGACCAGTTCACCCGGCCTGCCCAGCCCGGTAAAATTCACGACCTTGTTGTGGCGCGATCGGCCGCGCTGGCGCGATGGATCGGTGCGGGACGGTCCCTCCACGAGCACCTCGAGCGTGCGCCCGAGGAACCGCTCGGCGCGCTCGTGGGCGCGGCGCTGGACCACCTCGACCAGCCGCTGCATGCGCTCGACCTTGATGTCGTACGGCACCTGGTCGGGCAGGTCGGCGGCCTCCGTGCCTCGCCGCGGTGAATAGATGAACGTGAAGGCGCCGTCGTAGCCGACCTCGTCGACCAGCTCGACCGTTTGTTCGAAGTCAGCCTCGGTCTCCCCGGGAAAGCCGACGATGATGTCCGTGGTCAGCGCGCAGTCGGGAACGTGCTCGCGGATCAGCGCCACTCGATCGAGGTAGCGCTCGCGCGAGTAGGTCCGGCGCATCCGCTTGAGCACTGGGCTCGAGCCCGATTGCAGCGGCAGGTGGATGTGCTCGCACAGCGCCGGGAGCTCGGCATGGGCTCGGATCACGTCTTCGCGCATGTCCTTGGGATGCGGGCTCGTGTAGCGGATCCGGTCGATCCCCTCGACGGCGTCGATTTCACGGAGCAGCTCGGCGAACGTCAGGCGGTGCTCACGCGGCAGATCGCGCCCATAGGAGTTGACGTTCTGACCCAGGAGGGTGACCTCGCGCACGCCATCGGCGGCCAGCGCCTCCACCTCGGTAACCAGCTCGTGGGCCGGCCGGCTGACTTCCCGCCCGCGTGTGGAGGGCACGATGCAATACGAGCACACGCAGTTGCATCCGACGCTGATCTGCACCCACGCATGATGTTCGCGAGTACGCTTGGCCGGCAGGTGCCCGGTGAAGGCCTCGAACTCGAAGTAGCCCTGCGCGGTGAGCGAGTCGCTGACCAGGAACTCCGCGAGCTTGTGCACCTGGCCGGGACCGAAGGCCACATCGACGAACGGAAAGCGGGCGAATACCTCCTCCTTGACCGACTGCGCCCAGCAACCGCCGACGCCGACGATCACCTCGGGACGCTCTCGCTTCACGCGCTTTGCCTCGCCGAGGTGAGCCACGAACCGGCTGTCGGCCTTCTCTCGAATCGAGCAGGTGTTGAACAGGATCAGGTCGGCCTGGCCACGCGCGGGCGCCTCGGTGTAGCCGAGGGAGTCGAGCATCCCCTTCATCCGCTCGGAGTCGTGCTCGTTCATCTGGCAGCCGAACGTGGTCACGTGGTAGCGCTTCATCTTGGGCAAGGGTAACGGGGCTGCCCCCGCCGAGCCCTCAGTTCGAGTGGAACCTCGGCAGCACGAGCTGGATCGTGACCCCGCGGCGGTCGGGTGTGTCGCGGACGCGGACCGTGCCCTTGTGCGCTTCGGCGATCGCGCGGACGATCGCCAGCCCGAGGCCCGCCCCGCCCGTCGCGCGGGTCCGGCCGCTGTCGGTGCGGTGAAATCGCTCGAACACCCGCTCGCGCTCGTGCACCGGGATTCCGGGTCCGTCGTCGCTCACCTCGAAGCTGATGCGATCCGGCGCGAGCGTCGTGACGTCGAGGCGGACCAACCCCTTTTGCTCGGCCGTGTGCTCGACCGCGTTGCGTCCGAGGTTGCGCAACGCCTGGGCGAGGCGGTCAGGGTCGGCCTGCAGCGATCCGTCGGCGACCGTGCCGAGCTCGAATTGCCGGTCGGCGGTGAGGGTCAGTCCGTCCCACAGGTCGGTCACGAACGGCCTCAGATCGACGCTCTCGATGCGCAGGAAGTCGGTCCGCTCGGCCTGCGCGAGCACCAGCAGGTCGTCGACGAGGCGGCTGATGCGCGTGATCTCGGCACGGGCAAGTCGCTCGACGCGGGTGACGTCGGCGGCAGAGGGGTTCTCCTGTGCGGCGAGGACCTCGAGCTGGCCGCTGATCACGGTCAGGGGCGTGCGCAGCTCGTGTGAGGCGTCGGCCACGAACTCGCGTTGGCTGGCAAATGCCTCCGATAGTCGGTCGAGCATGCGGTTGAACGCCTCAGCCAGAACCCTCACCTCGTCGAGGCGGCGGCCCGAGATCACCATCCGGGGTCCGAGATCACCGGCGTCGACGCGCGTGGCCACTTGAGCCATCCGCCGCAGGGGGGCCGAGACCCGCGCACCGGCGAGGTAGGAAGCGAGCAGCGCCAGCACGAGCACCACGGCGCCCGCCAGCACAAACGCGCGCGCGACGCCGTGCTGGGCGCGCTCCACCAGCGCAAGCGGCTCACCGGCCCCGGCGATCACCTGCACCCCGCTGAGCGCCGCGCGCTCCTCGTAGATGCGCATTCGACCGACGTCTGGAACCGGCGCCACCGAGTATCCGAGTCGCGGCACCGCCAACTGACGACCGTCGGCGTTCTCGAGTTGCTGCTCACCCCCGGTCTCGCCGGGCTGGGGCTGGCTGGCCCCGAACACCTCCGGGTGGTTGCTGGCCGTCGCCACCCCGGGCATCAGCACGAACAGGAGGGTCGAGGTCGCCGTATAGGGCTGCGCGCGTACGTAATTGCTCGCCACCGCGCGGATCCGGGCCGCAGACTGGCCGCTGAGGGGCGCGAGCGTCTGGAGGAGCTGGCTGGTGTCGCCGCTGATGTCGCGGTCGATCTCGCCCTCGAGCTGTGAGCCGGTGTCCTGGTAGACGACGAAGAAGACGACGACGGCGCACACGACCAGGACGCCGGCCACCCAGGCGGTCAGCCGCCAGCGCAGGCCCGCGGGCAGGGACGACTGAAGACGTGTGCGAACGGAGGGCGAGGAGCGTCGGGAGCGGTCGCTAGTTACTCGCATCCAGGCGGTAGCCGACCGATCGCACGGTCACGATCGGCGCGTTGTTGCCCTGGGCACGGAGCTTGCGGCGCAGGTATCCGATGTACACATCGACCACGTTGGTGCCAGGGTCGTATTCGTAGCCCCAGACCGCGCGGAGGATCTGCTCGCGCGAGAGAACGTGGCCACGATTGTGCATCAAGTACGAGAGCAGCTCGAACTCGGTTGTCGAGAGCCGAACGAGCTCACCGCCGCGCCGCACTTCTCGCGTAATGAGGTTCACCTCGATGTCGCCTGCGGTCAACGTCGTTCGCGGCACATTGGCCGCGGCGCGGAGCTGTGCCCGGATGCGGGCAGCCAGCTCGGTCAGCGAGAACGGCTTGGTCAGATAGTCGACGGCGCCCGCATCGAGACCGGCGACCCGGTGCTCCACCTCGCCCAGGGCGGTCAGGACGATCACGGGTAGGCCGGGCTTGGCATCGCGCACCGCACCGAGCACGTCGAGGCCGCTTCGACCGGGAAGCATCAGGTCGAGCACCACGAGGTCGACCTCCTGGTTGACCGCCGCCTCAGCACCGCTGACTCCGTCCATCGCCGACGTCACCTCGAACCCCTGTGCGCGCAGGCCGCGCTCGAGGAAGTCGACGATCCCTGGCTCGTCTTCAATTACAAGGATCTGTCCCGCCATTGCCCAGCTTCCGGCGCCTCCGGCGTCAGGGGTGGTCGATATGAGAACCCGCTCCGACAAGGGTATGCATAGACAAGGAGAAAAGAGCATTCTCATTCGGCGCTCACATCATCCTTCGATTCGGCGCCGAGCATTTACCCGTGGGAACGACCGACGATGTCATACCTGCGCGCCAAGAACGGGCGCGCGCTGCCCGCCGTGAGCGCCGGGCACACGGCACGGCTCTGACCGGCGGCGGAACCGACGGCAATGAGCAGCTGACGACGGTCACCGGCGGGATCCTGATCCTGCTGCTGGCCGTGATCGGATTCACGATCCCGCAGCTGCGTCAGTTCATCTCGGTACACCTGTTCGTCGGCTTCCTCCTGTTCGGGCCGGTCGCGCTCAAGATGGCGAGCACCGGTTACCGGTTCTTGCGCTACTACACGGGCAACCTCGAGTACCGGCGCAAGGGCCCGCCGGAGCTCGTTCTACGCCTGATCGGACCGCTCGTGGTGCTCACCACGGTCGTCGTGTTCGCGAGCGGCGTGGTGCTTCTGTTCGCCGGCCCGAATCACCGCGACCCATGGCTGATGCTGCACAAGGTGAGCTTCATCGCGTGGCTGGTGTTCATGGGCCTGCACGTACTCGGGCACCTGCCCGCGGTTGCCAGGGCGTTCGGCGTCGGCCGGCGGGGAGCAGAGCAGCTTGCGGGGGCGGCGCCCGGGACGCTCGGCCGCTGGATCGCCATCGTCGGCGCGCTCGTGGCCGGCGCCGTCCT
>JAFAYP010000087.1 GCA_019240305.1 Solirubrobacterales bacterium | reverse complement strand
ACACGACCTCGGCGATCAGGTCCTCCTTGCCGGCAAAGTGGTACGCGATGACGCCCTTGCTGATCCCGGCGCGCTCGGCGATCCGGGCCAGGGACGCCTGGGCGTAACCGAGCTCCGCGATCGTGTCGATGGCCACCCCCACGATCTGCGCACGCCGGGCCTGTTCGATGAAGGTTCGGGAGTCTGGTCGAACATTCGGAATGGAATCTGACCGCATGGATTAAATATAGCACGCGTGGTCGGGCAAGCCGGAGCGGCCCGCCCAATGTGAGTCGGTCAGTCGCGGGCAAGCCAGGTGGAGATCAGGTAGTTGCCGATCGTCCCGGGCGGGGGCAGGGCGATCCGCTCTGCGCTGAGCGCGGCGGCCAGCTCGTCGCGCTCGAACCAGCGGGCCTCGACCAGCTCGCCGGCCTGCGGCACGGGCGCGCCGGCCGTGTCCTGGTCGACGTACCCCCAGAAGCCGATCATCAGCGCGGACGGAAACGGCCAGGGCTGGGAGACGACGTACGCGACCGTGTCGATCGACACGCCGGTCTCCTCGCGCGCCTCGCGGACCACCGCCTCCTCGGGCGTCTCGCCCGGCTCGACGAACCCCGCGAGCGCCGACCAGCGGTTCGCCGGGGCGCCCTGCCGGCGGCTGAGCAGGCAGCGCTCGCCCGCCTGCACGAGCATGGTCACCGCGGGATCGGTGCGCGGGAACTGGAGCAGGCCGCAGTTGGGGCAGCTGCGGCGGTGACCGGTCTGCTCGATCACGGTCGCGTGCCCGCAGCGTCCACAGTGGCGGTGAACGCGATGCCAGCCGACCATCCCGGTCGCGTAGGCGGCGAGCGCCGCCTCGGCCGCCTCTAGCTCGGCGCCCAACTGGCGCAGCGCGACGAACTCGTACGCGGAGCCCTCGTTCTGGGCGGCGTCGAGGGCGAAGGTCGCGGCTCCTCCCGCCTCGAGGCCCAAGAACGTGAGAAGCGCGTCATCTGGCAACTCGACCGTCGGGACCCTGCCCAGCTCGGCGGCATCGGTGACCCCCACGGTCTGGTCGGCGCCGACGAGCACCGCGCGCGAGGTACCCCGGTGGCGCAACCGGTCGGCCGCGTCCCCGCGCAGGTGGCCGGCGCGGTCGAGGGTCCCGCCGGCGAACGCGACCGCGCGCGGGACCGGGGTTGTCCGCTTCGCGGCCATGCGCCATCTAGTTTGGGGCATCTCCCGCCGTCGCGGGGGCACGCTGACTCGGGTGCTGACTCGTGTCGAGCAGATTGGGGATCGACGGGGGGTGGACCAACGCCTCCGAACGGGTAGCCCGTGGGTGGTTAGGACATACCGAGGGAGGTCCTGCAAATGGCGTCGCTTTCCCATTCCGCCGACGAGCTCGGCACGATCGAGACCAACATTCCGGCGCGGCTGGACCGGCTGCCGTGGTCCCGCTGGCACTGGAAGATCCTGGTCGGGCTCGGGACGGTGTGGATTCTCGACGGGCTCGAGGTGACAATCGTGGGCTCGATCGCCGGCGCGATCTCGGCCAAGGGCAGCGGCATCAACATCTCCTCGGCCGACATCGCGGGCTGGGCGGCGTCGATGTACGTGGCCGGCGCGTGCGTGGGAGCATTGCTGTTCGGCCGGCTGACCGACATCTTCGGCCGCAAGAAGTTGTTCATGATCACCCTCGGGGTGTACCTGGCGGCCACGATCGCCACCGCGTTCGCCTGGACGCCGCTGTTCTTCTTCGCCTGCCGGTTCGTCACCGGCATGGGCATCGGTGGCGAGTACAGCGCGATCAACTCGGCCATCGACGAGCTGATCCCCGCCAATCATCGCGGCCGCATCGACATCATCATCAACGGCACGTATTGGGCGGGCGCGGCCGCGGGCGCGCTGCTGTCGGTGGCGGCGCTGCACATCTTCTCGCCGCTGTTGCAGTGGCGCGTGTGCTTCGGCCTGGGCTTCATCCTCGGCACGGCCATCCTGATCGTCCGCCGCCAGGTACCCGAGAGCCCGCGCTGGCTGTTCATCCACGGGCACGAGGACGAGGCCGAGGAGGTCACGCGAGACATCGAGCGCCAGGTGATGGAGTCGACCGGCGGCGAGCTGCCCGAACCCGAGGAGGACGCGATCACGATCAAGCAGCGCTCCTCGATCGGCCTGTGGGAGATCACCAGCGCGATCGTGCGCAACTACCCCAAGCGGTTCGTGCTCGGCCTGGCGCTGTTCATCGGCCAAGCCTTCCTCTACAACTCGATCCTGTTCGGCTACGCCACGCTGCTCAGCACGTTCTTCCACGTGGCCACGGCCAATGCCCCGTACTACCTGGTCGCCTTCGCGGTCGGCAACCTGATCGGGCCGCTCGTGCTCGGCCCGCTGTTCGACACCGTGGGCCGCAAGCCGATGATCGCCGGCACATACATCCTCTCGGGCGTCCTGCTGCTGATCACCGGCTACCTGTTCAAGCAGCACCAGCTGAACGCGACCACGCTGACTGTCTCGTGGTCGGTCGTGTTCTTCTTCGCGTCGGCCGGCGTCAGCGCGGCCTACCTGACCGTCTCGGAGATCTTCCCGATGGAGACCCGGGCGCTGGCGATCGCGGTGTTCTA
>JAFAYP010000014.1 GCA_019240305.1 Solirubrobacterales bacterium | reverse complement strand
TGGTGCGCGGCCCGATCGAGCTGAGCTGGCCCGACGGGTCCCCGGTGGACCGCCGGCGCGACACCGTGGCGCTGTGCCGATGCGGCAAGTCCCGCCTGCGGCCGCTGTGCGACGGCACCCACAAGCTGATCGGCTTCCGGGCACCCGGCGCCGCCGCCTGAGCCGACACCACCTGAGCTGACGAGGGGCTACTCGGGGCAGCCGTCGACGCCGCGCGCACGGTCGGCCGACACCCGTGGGCTGTCGAGGATGATCCGCCGTCGGCGCAGCCCCGCCAGGAGCGTCTCCTGGTCGGGGAAGCCGACCATCGTGGCCATGCCCTCCCGCATCGTGAGAGTCAGCGAGCGCACTCCATGGTCTGCCAGTTGGCCGTCGACCTCGAGCCGAGCTCCCCCGAAACCGGCCGTGACCTCGAGAGCCAGCACCGCGCCGGACCCGACCACCAGCGGCGGGCAGAACCCACCGTGCTTGGGCAGCGCGGTCAGCACGAAGGCGTCGGTTCCGCTGGCCAGGAGAGGACCTCCGGCGGAGATCGTGTAGCCGCTCGAGCCGATCGGTGTGCTCACGATCGCCCCGTCTCCGGCGATCCGGGCATACAGGCTGCCGTCCACGTGGGCACTCACGCGCACCTGCCCGCCGCCGTCGCGGACCACGGCGACATCGTTGAGCGCGAACAGCGGCTCGTCGTCCTCGCGGGTCACCCACAGGGCGGGAAAGCGCCGCGGCTGCCACTCGCCGCGGCCGAAGCGCTCGAGCGATCGGGTCACGTCGGGCACAGCGACCGTGGCGAGCGCGCCCAGGCTCCCGCAAGCGATTCCGATGACCGGCCGCTGGACGATCGCGGCGCTCCGCAGCGCAGCCAGCGTGGTGCCGTCGCCGCCGATCGACACGATCAGATCGGAACCTGCGGGCTCGCCCGGCTCGGCCACGTGTCGCTGGCTGTAGGCGGCGGGAACCTGGACCAGATCCACGCCGTGCTCCTGGCTCCATTCCCGGACCAGGCGCAGCGGTCGATCGACGGTCCGGCTCGGGTGTACGACGAGCCCGATCCGCCGCGGGAGCCCGGCGGAGACCGGATCGGCGACCGGCTGCGGGGTCGAGATGCTCGGCAGGTCGGACATGGCGGGCTTTGCGGACGCTTACCCCGAGGCGAGCACAGGGCGGGCGACGTCTCCGTGCGTGTGCGCGTTCAGGTCTCGCCGCAGCGAGCTGCGGCCCTCGTTCCAGCAGGTCAGTACGTGCTCGGCCCACCGCGCGTCGAGATGACTGAGCGCCCGCGCTCCCCAGACGATGTCCGTTCCGAGCGCCTCGTCCTCGCGGGCCAGGCCACCGGCCAGGTCGACCGCGGCGATCGCCTCGTGCACGGCGTCGGCCGTCACGTGCTCGTCGAAGAACAGGGCGGCGTCGCCGTCGAAGCCGAGCCGCCTGACACCGTCCGCGTAGCGCCGGTTGGGGATCGAGGAGGTCATCTCGAACAGGGCGAGGTGGCCGACGATCGCCCCGCGCAAGCGGCGGTGAAGGCCGAACAGCGACATCAGGTTAACCGTGGCCAGCGTGACGGCGGGGATCAGCTCGAGATACGCGCCGTAGTCCGAATCGAGGCCGAGCGCGCGCATGGCCCGGGCGAACAGCTCGGCGTGGATCCACTCAGCGCGCCCGCCACCGTACTCGTCGCTCTGAATCTCGATCAGCGCGGCCTTGGGCGCTCCGGACAGGCGCGGGATGGCCCACGAGTGCGGATCGGCCTCCTTGAGCTGGTAGGCCGAGCGGTGCACGAGGAACTCTCGGAACTCCTCGAGGCTCGCGCTGACCTTGACGTAGGAGGAGAGCGAGGGGCCGTCCTGTTCGGAGATCTCGCGCAGCACCAGGTCGATATCGGCCGCGGGGGTTGGGTCGAGCCCGCGCGGGACGGCGTCGAGGAGCGCGCGCTCGAAGCGGAGCTCGAGATCGCGGCGGAGCGCCAGCAGCTCCGGATCCCATTCCCAGTCGTCGTGGACACCGGGCAGCCCCCGATAGTGGAGCTCATAACACAGGTAGAGCCCGAGCTGGAAGTCCTCGTCGGCAAGCGGCGCCGGGAAGCTCGGGAGCTCGACCGTCCCCAACGCCCCTGGCGGGTCCTGGAGGGCGCCGATCAACCGCTCGGTCAGCGGGCCCCGTGGTGATGGAAGACTGCTCATCCGCCCGAGAGAATCTACCTCGGCCACGGCTCAATAAACTGGCTGGCTAGCCAGCCAGGCACGGCGGGGATTCCTGCGTGCGCCGCCACGCGGCGCTGAGCGAGCGTCCCGTTGCATTCGACCAGCTCCCGCGCGCAGGCGAGCCCGCCGGCTGCTCCGAGCCGCGTTGCGACCGGATCGAGCCGGTCGAGCAGCTCATGCAGGCATTCCCGGGTCGGGCGAAGGGCGCCCGTGTCGAGATCGGCCGTCTTCCCCTCGACACCATCGCGGCAGGCCCACCAGCGGTTCTGCTCGATCCGCCAGGTCGGGGCCGGAGGCTCCAACTCGCCCCGGTCGTGGCGTTCGCCCAGCCAGGCCAGAAGGGACTGCGCGACGGCGGCGATGGCGGCTGCATCGCCCACCGTGCGCTGGCTGTCCGGCACCCGCAGCTCGACGGTCCCAAACCCGTGGTGCAGCCTCACCTCATACCACCAGCTGCTCACGTCGGGAAACGCGCCGGTGCTCGCGCCCCAGGCCATGGCGCCGGCATAGTCCTCCCAGCTCTCGAACGCCGGCGGTATCCCCTGGCGCGGCAGCAGTTCGCCGACCTTGGGCCGGACCGACGCCAGCCCGCTGTCGTGGCCCTCGTAGAACGGCGCGTTGGCGGCGAGGGCGGCCACCCACGGCATGTACGCGCGGGCGGCGTTGTACACGGCCAGCGCCCGCTCGGCGCCCGGAACCGACACGTGCACCTGCAGGGCGCACACCAGCTGGCGGTCGATCACCGGGCGGTAGTCGTCGATCACGCGGGCGTAGCGTGGGACCTCGTTCAGCGCACCGCGGCCGGGACTGGTCGGATGCCAGCCGGCGCCGGCGAAGGCGGCCAGATCTCCGGTCCGGGCGAGCAACTCCCGGCGCGCGTCCAGCAGCGCGGCGGCCGCCTCGGGGACGGTCGCGGTGGGCGCGGTCACGATCTCGAGCTGCGCGGCGGGGAGCTCGAGCTTGAAGCGCGGATCCTCGCCCATGCGGTCGAGTACCTCGGACGCCCGCGGCGCGAGCTCGTGCGTGTCCGGGTCGAGCACCAGCACCTCGTCCTCGATCCCGACCGTGTAGGCGGCCGCGGCGTCGAACCGAGCGCGCAGCTCGGTCGCGGTCAGAGGTGGGTTTGGCGTGCGGTGGCTCACGGTAGAGGGCGGCGCGATGCGCCTATTGCCCTTGCCCGGCGTGTTTCAACCGCCCAGCGACAGCTACATGCTGGCCGACCAGCTGCGGCGCGAGCGGCTCGGACCGGGGGCGAGCGTGCTCGACCTGGGCACCGGCAGCGGGCACCTCGCGGTGGTGGCGGCGCTCGCCGGGGCATCCGCCGTGGCCGTCGACGTCTCGCGCCGGGCCCTGATCTCGGCTCGCCTCAACGCCGCGCTGAACGGCGTGCGGGTCACGGCGCTCCGCGGCGATCTGTTCGCGCCGGTGGCGGGCCGCCGGTTCGACGTGATCGTGTCCAACCCGCCCTACCTGCCGCATCCCGGCGAAGCGCTGCCGCAGCGCGGGCTGGCCCGCGCGATCGACGCCGGCCCACGAGGACGTGCGTTTCTGGACCGGATCTGCGCCCAGGCGGCCGGGCACCTCGCGCCACGCGGCCTCCT
>JAFAYP010000563.1 GCA_019240305.1 Solirubrobacterales bacterium | reverse complement strand
GTCTGGTCCTTGGCCGGGTCGGCGGCCGCGCGCAGCAGGGGTCCGTGTTCGTGGTCGACCTCCGCGGTGCGGGCGTAGTGGCCGGTGGCCAGGCTGGCGCAGCCGAGGCGCTCGGCCAGATCGAGCATCGCATCGAGGCGGACATGGCCGTTACAGCCCACGCAGGGGTTGGGTGTCTCACCGGCGGTGAAGCCGGCGATGAACGGCTCGACCACCCCGGCCCGGAACTCGTCGCGCAGGTCGATGGTGAAGTGCGCCAGGCCCATGCGGTGAGCGAGCGCGCGCGCCTGGGCCACAGCTGACGCCGAGCAGCAGCTGCGTTCGGCGTCGTTCTCGGGATCGGCCCACAGCTCGAGCGTGACCGCGGCGGTCTCCCCCGCGCGAGCGCACAGGAGCGCGGCCACCGCGCTGTCCACGCCGCCGCTCATGGCCACGAGCGTGCGGGTCTCGGCGGGCTGCGGCACGCGCGCGCGGTGGCGGACCGCGGCGCCCAGGGCACGGGCGAGCGCGTCTGCGGCGAGCTCGGCGGCGTGCAGCTTGCCCGGGCTGAGCCCGCCGAGCTCGGCGGCGATCTGGTGGGGGCTGATCTTCGCCGCGTCTAGCACGGCGCTGTCTCGGGCCAGCGTGACCGCCGCGCTGCCGGCCGCGGTGGCCGCGCCGCAGCCGCTGGCCTCGAACCCGACGTCGGTCACACGGTCGCCCTCGACGCTCACCGCGACGGTGATCTCGTCACAGCAGGCGGCGCCGCCGGCGCTCGCGTTGAACGCGCCGGTTGGACGGCGGCCGTGGCCCTGCGGCGAAGTCAGGTGATGTTCGAACGCGATGCGGTCCATCCCCGCCGAGGATAGATGCGCCCGCCGGGCCGGTCCGACTAACGTAAGCGCGCGTGCCCACGATCGCGACGATCGGCGTCTACGAGTTCGACGCCGCCGGCTTCATTCGCGCGCTGGACGAGGCCGGGGTCACCCAGGTGATCGACATCCGCCAGCGGCGGGGCGTACGCGGCTCCGAGTACGCCTGGGCCAACTCCCAGCGCCTCCAGGCCCGCCTGGCCGAGGAGCGGATCGGCTACGAGTATCACCCGGAGCTCGCCCCGGACACCGAGATGCGCCAGCTCCAGTACCGCGAGGACGCCCGCCAGGGAGTCGGCAAGCGCTCGCGCGTGCACCTCTCCCCCGAGTACATCCGGGTCTACACCGAGGAGGTCCTCGATCTCGTGCCGCTCGAGCCGCTCGTCCGCCGCCTGCCCGTGCATGGCATCGGCGCGCTGCTGTGCGTGGAGGCCACCGCCGAGGCGTGCCATCGCTCCCTGGTCGCCCAGCGCCTGGCCGAGCGCTTCGACTTCGAGGTCGTCAACATCGAGCCGACGCAGGCCCCGGAGTGGGACCTGCGCTGAATCCCGGCGCGCGCCGGCGCGCTTACCTGGACGCCAGGGCGTCGTCGATGCGCTGAGCGATCTCGACGCCGTCGGCGTAGCCGATCAGCGAGGTCGCCTGCCGGGCGTGGTCGATGATCACCAGCTCTGGCGCGGTGTCGACCGGGATCTCCTCGGTGATCACCGAGAACTGGATCAGCTGGCTGACCGGGGCGGCCACCTTCACCACCTGGCCGTGGTGGGTCGGGATCGCAGCCAGCTCGCTCTTCATGGCGCGATCGTCGGCGGCGGCGTCGTTGTAGAAGAGGATCGCCACGACCTTGCCGGCGCGAATCGCGCTCTCCACGTTCTGCGCGGCGGACGTGGCGGCGGCCGACGCCTTCGCGGCGGCTGCCTTCGCTGCCGCTGCCTTGGTGGCCGCGGTGGCCTTGGCGGTGGCGCTGGCCGTGGCCTTGCTCGCCGCGGGCTTGGCCGGCGACGTGGTCGCCGGGGTGGTGGCCGTGGGAGCCCCGAGCTTGGCGTTGGCCTGGTTCGAGGTCGTGACCGCCTGATGAGCCTGATTGATCGCCGATTGATACTGGCCGAGGCCGCCCTGCGAGCCACCGCCCGAGGATGAGGAGCTCGGCTTGAGCGCGACCATCCAGATCGCGAAGAACGCGACGGTGCCCAGCAGCAGGCCGATCAGTGGTTTGGGCAGGTTGGCCATCAGGCCTGTGTTCGGCAGATGAGGCCCGTGTATTTAGCCCTGGCTGGCCAAACGGACGCTTCTGCCGCCGCTTTCAGCGAGCCGGCCGCAGTCCGAGCTCGCGTATCTGCGTCGGGTCGACCGGGGCGGGGGCGCCGGTGAGCGGGTCGGCGCCGCTGGCCGCCTTGGGGAAGGCGATCGTGTCTCGGATCGTGTCGACTCCCGCGAGCGCGGTCACGATCCGGTCGATGCCCATGGCGATCCCGCCGTGGGGCGGGGCGCCGTAGCGGAGCGCGTCCAGGAAGAAGCCGAACCGTGCCTGGGCCTCCTCCGGGCCGATACCGAGCAGCTCGAATACCCGCTCCTGGATGTCGAGCCGGTTGATACGGATCGATCCGCCACCGATCTCCGCGCCGTCGAGCACCAGGTCGTAGGCCCGCGAGCTCAGATTCGCGGGATCGCTCAACTCGCCGGAGGGGGCGGTGAACGGATGGTGCGCGGCGTCCCAGCGCTCGGCGTCGGCGTCCCAGAAGAAGGCCGGGAACTCGACCACCCAGAGGATGTCGTGGCGGTCGGTTGCAATCAGGTCGAAGCGGCGCCCCAGCTCCATGCGCAGCGCGCTGAGCGCCTGGCCGACCGTGGTGATCTCGTCAGCCACGATCAGAAGCAGATCCCCGGCCGAGCCGCTCAGGCGCTGGGTGATCGCGGCGATCTCCGCCTCGGAGAGGAACTTGGCGATCGGGGAGCGCCAGCCGTCGTCCTGGACGAACGCCCACACCAGCCCCTTCGCGCCGTGCTGCTTGGCCAGCTCGGTGAGCGCGTCGAGATCCGAGCGGGGCAGCTCGCGCGCTCCGGCGTTGATTCCGCGGACCACGCCGCCAGCGGCCAGCACGTCCGCGAACACCTTGAACTCACTGCTTGCCACGGCCTCCCCGAGGTCGTGCAACTCGAGCCCGAAGCGCGTGTCCGGCCGGTCTATCCCGTAGCGCGAGACCGCCTCGGCAAAGGTCATCCGCGGCCAGGGCGGCGCCGGCACGTCGAATCCCTCCCGCTCGAACACGGCGCCCATCACCGCCTCCATGCAGTCGATCACGTCGTCCTCCTCGACGAACGCCATCTCGACGTCGAGCTGGGTGAACTCGGGCTGGCGATCGGCGCGGGTGTCCTCGTCGCGGAAGCAGCGCGCGATCTGGTAGTAGCGCTCCATCCCGCCGATCATCAGCAGCTGCTTGAACAGCTGGGGAGACTGCGGCAGCGCGTAGAACGAGCCCGGCTGAATGCGGGCGGGCACCAGGTAGTCCCGCGCACCCTCCGGCGTCGAGCGCGTCAGGTACGGGGTCTCGATCTCGAGGAAGTCGCGTTCGTTCAGGACCTCGCGCATGGTCGCGATGGCTCGGTGGCGAAGGGCGATCGTGCGCTGGAGCTGCGCGCGGCGCAGATCGAGCGAACGGTGGCGCAGCCGGATGATCTCGTCCACGTCCGCGCCGTTGTCGACCGGGAACGGCGGCGTCTCGGCGTCTGCCAGGATCTCGAGCCGGCCGACCGCGAGCTCGATCTCGCCGGTGGCCAGGTTGGGGTTCACGTTCTTGGGATCGCGCCGGGTGACGTTGCCGCCGGCGCTGATCACGTCTTCCGAGCGCAGGGCGTGGGCACGCTCGTGCGCCTCGGGCGCGTTCTCGGGATCGAACACGAGCTGGACGATGCCCGAGCGGTCGCGAAGGTCGATGAAGATCAGCCCGCCGTGGTCGCGCCGGCGGTGGACCCAGCCGGCCACCCGAGCCTCGGTGTCCGCGCGGTCCGCGGTGAGCTGGCCGCACCAGGCATCGCGGTAGTGGTTGGGGCGAGGAGCATGCTTCACGGCGTACCTCCGCGCAGGATCGTCGGGATCACGTTCTCGAGTTTGGTGTCACGCTGCTCGTGGGACTGCATGTCCCTGAGGGTGGCCACGCCGTTCTCGCCGACGATCGCCACCCAGCGCGCGTGGATGCGGTCGGCGTGCTTGAGCTGTCCCTTCAGCGAGCGTCCGGCCAGCTCGAGCTGCGCCTGCAGGCCCGCCCGCCGGGCGTCCCGGGCGAGCTCGAAGGCCGTCCGCGTGCCGTCGGGCCTGGCCAGCGCGACGAACAGGTCGACCGGCTCGGCCGGCGCCGCCAGGTCGCTGGCCGCGAGCAACATGCGCTCGATTCCCGCCGCCCAGCCGACGCCGGGAGTCGGCGGCCCGTCCAGCAGCTCGATCAAGCCGTCGTAGCGGCCACCGCCGCCCACACCGGACTGAGCGCCGAGCTCATCGCTGGTGAACTCCCAGACCGTACGCGTGTAGTAGTCGAGACCGCGTACCAGCGTCGGATCGAGCTCGTAGGCGATGCCTGCGTCATCGAGCAGCGCGCGGACCTGCGCGAAGTGCTCGGCGTCCTCGTTGTTCAGCCGGTCGATCAGCAGTGGCGCATCGCGCATCACCGCCTGCGTGCGGCGGTCGTCGGAGTCGAAGGCCCGCAGCGGGTTCAGCTCGATCCGGCCGCGCACGGTGTCGGCCAGCTCGGCCTCATGCGCGCGCAGGAACGTCTTCAGCTCCTCGCGGTATGCCGACCGGGTCTCGGGCGTGCCGAGGCTGGAGAGCCTCAGGCGGGTTCCCTTGACTCCAAGCGCCTCGAGCAGATCGGCCAGGAGCACGATCAGCTCGGCGTCGGTCTCCGGCGCAGACGAGCCGATTGCCTCGGCGCCGACCTGCCAGAACTGCCGGTAGCGACCGCGCTGCGGCGACTCCGAGCGAAAGCAGCTCGACAGGTACCACAGCTTCACCGGCTGGGCCAGCTTGTGCATGCCGTGCTCGAGGTAGGCGCGGCAGATCGGCGCGGTGACCTCGGGCCGCAGGGTCAGCGAGCGCCCACCGCCGTCGTCGAAGGAGTACATCTCCTTCTGCACGATGTCGGTGGCCTCCCCCACTCCCCGCGCGAACAGATCGGTCGACTCGAACGTGGGCGTCTCGATCCGCCGGTAGCCGGCGGCCCCGAGGATCTTCTCGGTCTGCTCCTCGACGACCTTCCGCTGCGCCGCGGAGTCGGGGAGGATGTCGAAGGTGCCGCGGGGGGCTTGTATCACCGCTCTGCGAGCTCGCGCAGGAACGGGTTGGTGGCGCGCTCACGCCCGAGCGTGGTGACCCCCATGTGGCCGGGATACACGGTCGTCTCGGCCGGATAGGTGCTGAGGAGGTTTTCGATCGACGCCAGCAGCGTGGGCCAGTCCCCGCCAGGCAGATCGACCCGGCCGACCGACCCCTCGAACAGCACGTCGCCCGAGAACACCGCGTCCTCGTCGGGGACGGCATAGGTGACATGGCCGGGGCTGTGGCCCGGGGTGAAGACCACCTCGAAATCGATGCCGGCGATCTGCAACGTCTCGCCGCCCGCCACCGTGTGGTCGGCCTCGTAGCTCTCGAACGGGCCGAAGCCGGGCCACGGGACGTAGTCCATGACGTTGGCCAGGACCTGGGTCTCGAGCTCCGGGCAGTACACCGGGGCTCTGGTCGCCCGCGCCACCGGCGCCACCGCGCCGATGTGATCGAAGTGCGTATGGGTGATGAGGATCGCCTCGACGGTCTCGATGCCCAGGTGCTCGATGGCTTTCAGAAGGTTGTCGGCCTCGTCGCCAGGATCGACGATCACCGCGTTCTGGGCATCCGGCCGCCGCACGATGAAGCAGTTCTC
Source organism: Solirubrobacterales bacterium (assembly GCA_019240305.1). Lineage (GTDB taxonomy): Bacteria > Actinomycetota > Thermoleophilia > Solirubrobacterales > Solirubrobacteraceae > Palsa-465. The sequence goes on along the minus strand of JAFAYP010000563.1, from coordinate 1,004 downwards.
CTGCACCGGACCGACCGTGAACATGCGGACGTCGAGCCGACTCACTTGCGGGCCTTGAGGCCTGGCTGGCCTTGCTGGGCGCGGCGCTGGCGCCGGCGGTACATCATCAGCTCCATGTAGTAGCCGCCCGGGATGTACAGGGCGAGCGCAACCAGGCCGAAGATCGCCGCGCCGACGATCGGGTCCTTGCCCTTACCGATCACGGCGAACAGCACGAACAGCAGGATCGCCGCGAGGGCACCGCGCGTCGCCGCACCCTTCCAAGTCGGCGGGGTGTTCAGCCGCTGCTCGCGGGCCTGCTGGCGAGTCTGCTTCTTGCGCTCCTCGGACGAGGGCGGGCGGCCCGTCCGACCGCGGGTCTGGATCGTTCCCGCCGCTGTCCCGCGATGCTTGGTCCTGCGCTTGCGCTTGGTCTGGGCCATGGTCCAGTGGAGCTTAGAGCGTCGAACAAGATGAGCGCCAGACCGCAATGGCCGAGGATCGAGTGAGGCGGTCCCGGTGATCGGCGTGGCGTCGCAGCGCCAAGGCGGGGCGGGGCGTCCGCCACCGGACAAGTGGCGTCGCGGCCCTCATCACGGCCCATCAACCGGTAATACTCGCCAGAGCGCCCTCGCCGATCACCCACCGGGCGACATAAGCATGGTGGGCATGCTTATGTCGCCATGCCGGTCGGGCGACGGGCGGTTTGTCACTTTTTACGGGTGCGCGAGCGCGTCCTCGACCGTGCGCCGGTTGGCCACCGGCAGCTCGTCGGGGAAGCCCTCAAACGCCGCCGCCGGCGCCAGCCCGACCAGCTCAGCGCGCGCCGGCGTGGCATGGCGAGCGATCGCCTCGACCACTCGCGCCAGCGGCATCGCGCGGTGGTCCTCGACGTTCGTGGACACCTGGGCCACCCCGCGGGCGTCGAGCCACAGACCGATTGCGCGCACCGACTCGAGACCCTCCGGGCCGCCCTCCCGGATGCGCGCGGCTATCCCCTTCGCGTCCTCGACGGTGGCGGGCGG
>JAFAYP010000560.1 GCA_019240305.1 Solirubrobacterales bacterium | reverse complement strand
CGGTCCGGTCGACCACGTTGCGTTCGGCGCCGCCGACTGGAATGCGGTGGTGGAGCGCCTGGAGCGGGCCGGGGTGCATGCGGTTCGCAACGCCGTGCCGGGCGGGCCCCGCCAGCTGTTCTTCGAGGATCCGAACGGGGTGCGGGTGGAGATCAACGTACCGAACCCCCAGACAAGCTAAGCGAGATCGCCCATGGCAGAAGTGCAGAGCGAGGCGGTCACCGGCCGCCGGACGACACCGCCGTTCCGAGCCGATCATGTGGGCAGCCTGCTGCGCCCGCGCGAGCTGCTCGACGCCCGCGCGGCATTCGAGGAGGGGCGGATCGATGATGAGGAGCTGCGGCGTGTCGAGGACGCGGCGATCGAGGATGCCGTCGCCCTCCAGCGCGACGTCGGGCTGCAGACGGCCACCGACGGCGAGTTTCGCCGGGCCACCTGGCATATGGACTTCATCTACCAGCTGGGCGGCCTCGAACAGGCGCCCGGTGACCTCAAGGTGCAGTTCTGCAACGAGCAGGGCACGGTGGAGTGGACCCCGGCCGCGCTCCACGTGACCGAGAAGATCCATCTCGGTCACACGATCTTCGCCGAGGCGTTCGAGTTCCTCCAGCGCACAGCCGTGGACGGCCAGACCCCGAAGCTGACCATCCCCTCCCCCAACATGGTCCACTACCGCGGCGGGCGCGCCGCGGTCGACGAGCGCGTGTATCCGGACATGGAGGAGTTCTGGAGCGATCTGTGCGCGGCATACGCCGACGAGCTGCGCGCCCTGGGCGAGCTGGGCTGCACCTACCTGCAGTTCGACGACACCTCGCTGGCCTACCTGAACGACCCGCGCCAGCGCGAGCAGATGGCCGCGCGGGGCGCCCCTGACGTCGAGCATTTGCATGAGCAGTACGTGCGCAACATCAATCGCGCGCTTAAGGGCCGGCCCGACGGGATGGTGGTGACCACGCATCTGTGCCGCGGCAACTTCCGCTCCTCGTGGGCGGCCGAGGGCGGCTATGACTTCGTGGCCGAGGCGCTGTTCGGCGGGTTGGGCGTCGACGGCTTCTTCCTCGAGTACGACGACGCTCGCTCGGGCGGGTTCGAGCCACTGCGCTTCGTGCCCGAGGGCAAGTACGTGGTGCTCGGCCTGGTCACCACCAAGCGGCCCGAGCTCGAAGCCAAGGATTTGCTCAAGCGGCGGATCGAGGAGGCCTCGCAGTACGTGCCGATCGAGCAGCTGTGCCTCTCGCCCCAGTGCGGCTTTTCCTCCACCGCCGAGGGAAACGCGCTCACCCCGGACGAGCAGATCGCCAAGCTCGAGCTGACCGTCGAGACGGCCTCCGAGGTGTGGAACTGAGAGGATCTGTCTGATGCGGGCGGCGGTCACCGAGCGCGCGGGCGCGATGGCGGTTCTGGACCGTCCCGAGCCGTCCGAGCCCGAGGCGCATGAGGTCGTGGTGGCCCCGGAGGCGGTCGGGATCTGCGGCTCGGACTACCACTTCTTCGCCGGCGAGCTGTCGGAGGAGGCGGGTGGTTCGGAGTTCCCGCGGGTGCAGGGACACGAGATCGGCGCCCGGATCGTGGCCGTGGGGCCGGGATGCCGCCGGGAGCTCACGGTCGGCACGCGCGTGGCCCTGTGGCCGCTCCAGGCCTGCGGGGAGTGCTATCCGTGCAGCGTCGGGCGGCCCAATACGTGTGATGCCTTCGAGCTGATCGGCATCCACGTGGACGGCGGCCTGCAGGAGCGCCTGTCGGTGCCCGAGGAGCAGGTCTTTCCGATCCGCGCCGATGACCCGGCGGTCGCCTCACTGGCCGAACCGGTCTCGATCGCGGTGCGCGCCGTCAACCGGGCGCGGGTGCAGCGCGGCGAGCGGGTGGTGGTGCTGGGCGCGGGACCGATCGGCCAATGCATCTGCCTGGTCGCGCGCGAGCGCGGCGCCCGGGTGCTGGCCGTCGATCTGCAGGAGAACCGGCTCGAGGTCAGCCAGGCCATGGACGCGGAGACGCTGCTGTGGACGAGCGCGGACGACGTCGTCGCCTTCGCCCGCCGCTGGGCTCGGCCGGCCGGGCCTCCGGTCGTGTTCGATGCCACGGGCGCACCGCCCGCCGTGCGGGCCATGGTCGAGATGGTCGCCTCGGCCGGACGGGCCGTGCAGGTCGGCATGTCCGGCGATGACGTCACCTTCCGCCTCGGCGTCCTGACCGAAAAGGAGATCGACCTGCTCGGGGTGAGCTGCTGCGGCGCGGCCGAGTTCGGGCAAGCGGTCGCGGTCGTGGAACGAAACCCCGAACTGCTCGGGCGACTGGTCAGCCATCGCTTCGGCCTTGCGCAGGCCCCCGAGGCGCTGCGGTTCGCGATGGAGAACCCGACCGAGGTTATGAAAGTTGTCATCGGCGGGTGACGCGCGGCGTGTTATCTGCGCGATGCTTCGGTTAGTGGTCGGTTAGCCTCGCCAACGGGAGCGGTTAAGCGCGCCTGTGCGCGGTCGATACACGGACCTAGCGGCCTATTGTGGCCGTTAAGACAGTGATGGAAGGGAGTCCCTGGTGTCAGGTTTGACCGGTCCGAAGGCCGCCGCGGGACGGCTCGGTCGACGCCGAGCCGTATGGCGCGGGGGCATCGTCGCCGGAATCGTGGTCCTCGCCGCGGTGCTCGTGCCGCTGGCCGTGGCCGAGATCGGAGAGACCGGGCCCGCTGCGGAGCCCAGCCACCACCTGGCCACCCTGACCGGCCTGACCACGCGTGCGCCCACCGCGCGGGCGCGAACAAGGCATCCGGCGCCCGCTCCCGCGCCGCCGCAGGCGACCGTCAGCATCGCTCCGGGCCAGAGCCTTACGCCGGTGCCGAGCTCGTTCTTCGGGATCTCGACCGAGTACTGGGCGCTTCCGCTGTTCGAGCGCAACACGGCGGCGTTCGAGCGCGTGCTCTCGCTCCTGCACGTGGCCGGCGACGGCCCGCTGATCCTGCGG
>JAFAYP010000509.1 GCA_019240305.1 Solirubrobacterales bacterium | reverse complement strand
CAGGGCATCGTCGCCGTCCAGGTCGAAGCGATCCCCACGATCGGCCCGTCGAGCCGCTCGGGGTCGATGCCCATGGCGCGGAAGTGCGAGCGGGCGGGCGCGCGGCCGGCGCCCGAGCGCAGAGCGGCGCGGGCTGCGCGGGCTGCGCGGGCTGAGGAATCCGCGTCCATAGCCCCGAGCCTAGCTCTAGGTATGCTCGATCGTCCCCAACCGGAGGTACTGAATGCTGGTGGGCATAGCAGGAGCCCACGGGAAGATCGCGATGCGCCTGATCCCCCGTCTGGTGGCGCGTGGAGACAGTGTCATCGGCCTGATCCGCAACCCCGATCACGCCGCCGAGGTGCAGGGGTGGGGGGCGGAGCCGGTCGTGTGCGACCTCGAGCGGTCCTCGATCGAGGAGATCGCCGCCGCCGTCGGCCGCGCCGAGGCGGTGGTGTTCGCCGCCGGCGCGGGACCCGGCAGCGGCGCCGAGCGCAAGCTCACCATGGACCGCGACGGCGCGATCAAGCTGCTCGAGGCGACCGCCGAGCGCGGTGCGCCCTATGTGATCGTGAGCTCGGTCGGCGCCGAGAACCCGCCCGCGCCGAGCGACGATGAAGACGTGTTCAGCGTCTACACGCGCGCGAAGGCCGAGGCCGACACCGCCGTCCAGGCCAGCGACCGCGACTGGACGATCATCCGCCCCGGCCGCCTGACCGACGGCCCGGGCACGGGGCGTGTCCGGATCGCGGTCGATCCGTTCCGCGGCGAGGTGGCCCGGGACGACGTGGCAGCGCTGCTTGACGCCGTGCTCCACGATCCGCGGGCGAGCCACCGGATCCTGTATGTCAATGGCGGCGAGGAGCCCTTGGAGCAGGCGCTCGCTCGCGTGCTTGAAATGGCCTAGGCGAGGGGGGGAAGCCAATGCCATCCGTTCATCCGCTGCGTCCGCCCAGGGCTGACGCCACCCCGGCGTGGCCGACGTTCAGCGGCACCGCGACGCTGGTGGGAACCAGCAGCAGCGGAGTGACCGTGTACGTCGATGAGTCACTCGGCGCACCGGGCACGCAGAACGCCGAGTCGCTGCTCTCGGGCGCCGACAGCGTGGTCGCCCAGAACAACGCGTTCTTCGGCATCACCGGCGGGCCGGTCGACGTCATCGTGTATGCCATCGGGGGCGCGACCGACGGCACCGGCGGCGCCGACCACGGTGGGTGCACGTTCACCACCGGGAACGCCATCGAGGTCGATGCCTCGTTCGGCAGCCCCGAGCGCGTCATCGCCCTGTTCGAGGCCGAGCTGAGTGAGTGCGCGATGAACGGGAACCTGTGCGGTTACAGCAACGGCGAGGCGCTGTCCCGGTGGTGCGCGGCCGTGGTCGGCTCGAACGCGCTGAGCGATTTCGCGACCGCCCCCACGTGGGCCCAGAACGGCATGCCGGATTGGGTCGATCAGACCGAGCAGACCGATCAGGACGCGGTGAGCACCGGATGCGGGATGGCGTTCATCTCGTGGCTGCTCAGCCAGGGCCATCATCTGGCCCAGATCGCGCAGGCCATGGTCTCGCTCGGTGACTCGGGCACCCTGGCCGAGCTCTACGCGCAGCTCACGGGGGACGCGGCGAGCAATGCGTGGTCGAAGTTCCAGGCGGCGGTGAACGCGCTCCCCGGAGGGGTCACCAGCGATGATCCGTTCAACGGGTTCTCGCAGGCGGTGTGACTCCGATCCTCAGCGCCACACGAACGTGGTCATCGCCTGCGCCGGGATCGTGTAAGTGAAATAGCGGCCATCGGTCTCGACCGCGAACGAGATCGGAGAGGTCGAGTTGTCGTAGGCGACCAGCACCTTGGTGCCGTCGGGGTTGAGGAACGCGACGTCATCGAGACCTGAGCTGACCGTCTCGATGTTCGAGCCGTTGACGCCGTAGGTGACGAAGCTTTGGGAGTCGATGCGCTGCGCTCCCGGCTGCACGAACGCGCTGACCTGGCCAAGCTGGTAGTACTCGGTGCGAAGCGTCGCGGTGTGCGCGTTCTCATCGATGGTGACCAGCCCGCGACAGCCGCCGCAGTCGTTACCCGACTGGATCGGGCCGCCACTGGGATCGGTCGCCGCGGTCCAGACCGATACCACGCTCGCCCAGTTGCGCAGGGCGGAGATCAGGAACTCGGGGGTGCCGAAGCCGCGTATCTCGGGCGAGCACTCATCGACGATCTGATCGACGCCGGGCGCGCTCTGCTCGAGCTGGGTCATCACGTTGGGCGAGCCGAAGTAACAGTGCCAGGCGATACCGGCCAGGTCCGGGGCGGCGTTGGTGTCCGCGACCAGGCCGTCGGCGTAGGCGGTCGAGTCCCAGCTCAGGTCGTTGCCGTAGATCTTGGTGTGCAGCCCGGCGTTGTGCAGCGCAGGCGCCAGATCCTGAGCGATGAACTGCGCCTCGTCGGACTCGGGGAACGTCAGGCCCGGATAGCTCGTGCCGGAGCCCGTCGTCCGGGGCTCGTTCTGCGGCGTGATCGCGTCGATCGGCACGCCCTGGGCGGCGTACGCCTGGATGACCTTGACGAAGTAGTCGGCGAGCGGCTGATAGTCCGAGCCGATCAGCGTTCCCGAGTCGTTCTGGTTGCCGAGCGAATCGTTGCTCTTCATCCACCCCGGCGGGCTCCAGGGATTGGCCAGGATCTCGAGGCCGGGGTTGATCGACAGCGCCTGCTGGAGGGCGGGGATGATGTAGCTCTGGTCGTGGAGGATCGAGAAGCCCGCCAGGGTCGGGTCGCTCTGTCCGGAGGGCTGGTCGTCGTAGGAGTAGGGGGCCCCGACGGTCATCGCGCCCGAGGCACCCATCGCGATTCGCAGAAAGTTCAGGTGGATCCCCGATGCGCCGAACAGCTCCTGCATCAGCGTCGCCCGATCGGCGGCCGAGAGCTCGTCGTAGATGAGCCAGGCCGCGCTGTCAGTGATCGCGGCCCCGAGGCCCCCGAAGCGCTGGTAGGCGAGCTGATCGTTGACGTCGATGAGCGGCTCGCCGGCGGGCGGCGTGGTGGTGAAGGACAGGCCCGGCTGGGGGGTGAGCTGCTGTGAGAGCGCGGTGTCGGTCTGCACGACGCTGACCGGTGGCGGTGGCTGCACAGGCGTCGGCGTCATGCCGGCGGTCGTGGCGGTAGGCGTGGGGGTGCTCCGCGGAGTGCAGGCCGCTTGCTTGGCGCTGGCCACCTTGGCTCTGAGGGCCCGGAGCCCCTGCAGCGAGCCGAGCTGTCTCGCGAGCGTGGTGAGCTGCGAGCAGGTGAGTGTCGTCGCGTTGACCGGCAGTGAGCTCTGAGCCGTCGGACGGGCGGCGAGCATCTGGCGCCAGGACTCATGGCGCGGGCCGGTGGCGAACACCTT
>JAFAYP010000143.1 GCA_019240305.1 Solirubrobacterales bacterium | reverse complement strand
GCTGCCCGCCGCACTGGTCTACGCCGCTTCGGGCGCGGTCGTGCATACCACGGTGGTGGCGGGCCGGGTCCTCATGCGCGGCGGAGAGATCGAGGGCGCCGAGGAGGTGCTGGCCCGCGCGCTCGAGCGGGCACGCCAGCTCGGCCTGGCGCCGCGCTAGCCTGAGCGCGACGTCCTCCATGACCCCGAGCACCGTGGCACAGACAGCGGCTGAGCGCCTGATCGGCGCCGCCGGCCCGGCCGCCGGCGCGCCGTGCGTCCTGCTCATGTTCGGCGAGCTGGCGCTCAAGGGGCGTAAGCGCGGAAGCTTCGCCGTCGTGCTCGAGCGCAACCTGCGCCGGGCGCTCAGGAGCGCCGGACGGGTGGAGCTGCAACGTCGCGGCTCCTCGTGCCTGGTCCTCACCCCGCCCGAGGCGCTGGCTCGCGTGCTTGAAGTGGCCATCGAGATGCCCGGCCTGAGCGTGGTGCAGCCCGCGCTGCGACTCGAGCCCGCAACCGCGCCGGCCATCCGGGCCGCGGTCGCGCTCGTGCGCGCGCTGCCGGCGCGGTCGTTCGCGGTGCGCGCGCGCCGGCGGGAGAAGAGCTTTCCGATCAGCTCGATGGAGCTGGCCCGGCTGCTCGGCGCCGCGGTCCAGGACGAGCTCGGGCTGAGCGTGGACTTGACCGAGCCCGAGCTCGAACTGCACATTGACGCCTACGAGCGCGAGCTGTTCGTGTCCGTCGATCGGCTGCGGGGCGCCGGCGGTCTGCCCGTCGGCACGAGCGGCCGGGCGATGGTTCTCCTCTCGGGCGGGATCGACTCGCCGGTGGCCGCCTACCGGATGATGAAGCGCGGGCTGCGGTGCGACTTCGTGCACTTCTCAGGCCAGCCGCTGACCGGTCCGGAGTCGGCTTACAAGGCCTACGCCCTGGTGTCGCGGCTGAACCGCTTCCAGGGCGGCTCGCGCCTGTTCGTGGTGCCGTTCGGCCTGGCCCAGCGGCTGCTCGCGTCCTCGGGCGCCGGTCGGCTTCAGGTGCTGGCCCAGCGGCGGCTGATGGTGCGCGTGGCCGACGCGCTGGCCCGCCGGGAGCGGTGCGAGGCGCTGATCACCGGCGACTCGCTGGGGCAGGTGGCCAGCCAGACGCTGCGCAACCTTTCGGTGGTCGAGGGGGCGTCGAGCCTGCCGATGCTCCGACCACTGCTCGACCGCGACAAGTCGGAGATCATCGAGGAGGCCCAGCGGCTCGGCACGTTCGAGACCTCGATCCTCCCCGACGAGGACTGCTGCACGCTGCTGGCCCCCCGCCGCGCGGTGACCTGGACCGATCCCGAGCCGCTGATCGAGCTTGAGCGCAGAGTCGACGTGGAGACGGTGGTCGAGCGCCTGGTCGAGCAGGCGCTGCTCATGCGGCCCCGGCTCGAGCGCTCCGAGTCCAACGAGCCCGCGCCTGCCGCGGCTGCCTGACCGGCCCCTCGTCGATTCGTCCACGCTTCCGCGCCCCGTGGAGCGAATCCTCGCACGCGGCGTGAGGGCCCGGTCGCGCGTGAGCGTTCGCCTCAGGGGTTTAGGCGCCCGCGGATCTCCTTCCACAGCTCACGGAACGCCACGGCGGCGCCGCCTCGCGGCGCGAACTCCTCGAGCGGCGCCCGCGCCTGGCCCATCCGCTCCACGTCGGCGGCCAGCGGCACCACCGTGCGCAGCATCTCGGGTCGCTGCGCCGTGAAGCTCTCCATTACCTCGCGGTGCATGCGCTTGCGCGAGTCGACCATCGAGAAGAACGGCAGTCGCCGTGTGCCGTCCCGGGCCACCGTGTCGATGTGGTCGAGTGTGCGCGCCGACAGGGCGGCCGGCAGCAGGGGGATGAGCAGTGCATCGGCGGCCTCGAACACGCTCTCCGAGACCAGCGAGATACTCGGCGGGCAGTCGAGGAACACATAGTCGTACTCGCGTTTCAGCGGTGAGAGCACCCGGGAGAGACGCCGGGTCGGACGCTTGCTGGCGTCGAGATGCAGGTCCATGTGGCGGTAGGAGAAGTCCGCCGGCAGCAGGTCGAGACCGTCGTAATCGGTCCCTTTGATCCGCGCCCCCGCGTCGGTCTTGCCGCGCACGAGCCGGCGCCCGCCTCCCTTGACCTTCGGCTTGATCCGCAGCAGGTACGTGCTCGCGCCCTGGGGATCGAGGTCCCACAGCAGCGTGCTCGCCCCGTCCCGCGCGGCCAGGTAGGCCAGATTGACCGCCGCCGACGTCTTCCCCACCCCGCCCTTGATGTTGTAGCTGGCGAGGACCATGAGGCCCAGAGAGTAAGCCGTAAACTCACACGCGGAAGTGAGGGGAGCAGCCACCGTCTGTCCGCACTGCGGCACCGACAACGCCATCGGCGCCAAGTTCTGCATGGAATGCGGCTCGGCGCTGTCGACATCGTGCCCCGAGTGCGGCCAGCCAACCGTCCCCGGGCAGAAGTTCTGCTCGGAGTGCGGGACGGCTCTGACGCCGCGCGCGGCTTCGACCCCGGCTGCGGCCGGCGCGACGGGCGCCCCCGCAGACTCCCCGCAACCACCGCCGGGCGCTTCTCGCCAGGTCTCGGCCGAGCTGCGGACCGTGTCGGTCCTGTTCGTGGACCTGGTCGGCTACACGTCGCTGTCGGAGCGCCTCGATGCCGAGGACGTCCGCGAGGTGCTCGGTCACTACTTCGACGCCGCACGCCGGATCGTCGATCGCTACGGCGGCATCATCGAGAAGTTCATCGGCGATGCGGTCATGGCTGTGTGGGGCACGCCGGTGGCGCGCGAGGACGACGTCGAGCGCGCGGTCCGGGCGGCTCTTCAGCTGGTCGATGCCGTGGCCGCCCTGCGTCATGAGATCCAGGCGCCCGAGCTCCAGGCGCGGGCCGGCGTGGTCACCGGGCAGGCCGCGCTCGTGGCCAGGCCCGAGGAGGGTGTGGTGGTGGGCGATCGCGTCAACACCGCGGCGCGGGTGCAGGCCGCCGCCGACCCCGGGATGGTGCTGGTCGACGACATCACCCGCCAGGCCACCTCGACCGCAATCGCCTATGAGGATGCGGGGCACCACGAGCTGAAGGGGAAGGCCGAGCCGGTGCACCTGTGGCGCGCCCTTAAGGTGCTGGCCGACACACGCGGACCGGACGGCGAGGGCCTCCACGCCCGGTTCGTCGGCCGCGACGCCGACCTGCGCCTGGTCAAGGAGCTGTTCCACGCCGGGGTCAGCCGCCGCGCGTTGCGCCTGGTCGCGGTGTCGGGCCCGGCCGGCGTGGGCAAGAGCCGGCTACAAGCCGAGTTCCTGGAGTATCTGAACCAGCTGCCCGACTGTCCGCTGTGGCATCCCGGCCGCTGCCTGCCCTACGGGGACGGTGTGGCGTACTGGGCGCTGGCCGAGATGGTGCGCCACCGGCTCGGGGTGCCCGAGGACGCCCCGGCCGAGGAGACGCGGACCAAGCTGGCGGCCGGACTCAAGCACTGGATCGACGATCCCACCGAGCGCGAGCTGATCTCCGTGCGGCTGGGCATCCTGCTCGGTGTGGCCGACGCCGGCCCGAGTCGCGAGGAGCTGTTCGCGGGCTGGCGTCTGTTCTTCGAGCGGCTGTCCGAGCACGATCCGGTGGTCCTCGCCTTCGAGGACATGCACTGGGCCGATGACGGCCTGCTCGACTTCATCGAGTACCTGCTCGACTGGTCGGCCCACCGGCGCATCTTCATCCTGAGTTTCTCCCGTCCCGAGCTATCCGAGCGCCGGCCCGGCTGGCCGGCCGGCCACCGCAGCGCCACCGCGCTGTATCTCGATCCGCTCGGTGAGAAGCCGATGGAGGATCTGATCGACTCCGTGGCGACGTTGCCCGGCGCAGCCAAGGAGCGGATCATCTCCCACGCCGAGGGCATTCCGCTCTACGCCATCGAGACCGTGCGTGCCCTCGTCGACCGAGGAGGGCTGGTGGAGCGCGACGGGGCGCTGGTCCTGACCGGCGAGCTGGGCGAGCTCGACGTTCCACCCAGTCTGATCTCGCTCCTGGCCGCCCGGCTCGACGCCCTCGCTCCCGACGAGCGCGAGCTGGTCAAGACAATGTCGGTGTTCGGAGGCAACTTCCCGCTGGCCGCGGCCCAGGCCCTGTCCGGGCTGCCCGCCGAGACCGCGGACGCTGGGCTGACCCGCCTGGTGCGAAAGCAAGTGCTGAGCGTGCGCGCCGATCCACACTCGCCCGACCGCGGGCAGTACCACTTCGCCCAGGCGCTGCTGCGCACGGTGGCCTACGACGTGCTGACCAAGCGCGAGCGCAAAGCGCTGCACGTGGCGGCCGGCGAATACCTCTCGCGGGCGTTCGCCAACGAGGGCGAGGACGTCGCGGAGGCCGTGGCCGCCCATTACCTGCAGGCCTATCGCTGCGCCTCGCCGGGCGAGGACGCCGAGCAGCTGCGCCGCGACGCGGTGGCCGCTCTGCGCAGAGGCGGCGGGCGCGCCGCCGCGGTGGGCGCGCCGCTGAGCGCGGAGCGGGCCTTCCGCCGGGCGCTCGAGCTGGCCGCCGATGAGGAGGAGTGCATCGAGTTGATCGAGGCGGCGGCAGACATGGCATTGGTCGACGGGCGCTACGAGGCGGCGCTCGAGCTGTTCGAGGACGCCTCGGATCGGCTGGGCCGCCTCGGTCGGGATGTGACCGCGGCGCGGCTGGCAGCCAAGATCGGCCACGCCCTGCGCCGCGTTGGCCGGCCCGGCGAGGCGATCGACCGTATGCAGCAAGGACTCAGGGCGCTTGGCTCCGACGGCACGGACCCGACCGCGGCGCAGCTCAACGTCGAGCTCGGCGTGGCCCTGCTCGCCTCCGGGCGGGTCCGGGATGCGGCCGAGCCGCTCGAGCGCGCCCTCGAGCTGGCCCAGGCGCACGAGCTGCCCGACGTGCTGGCCGGAGCGCTCACCTACAAGGCGCAGCTGTGCGTGGCGCTCAGCCGCCCGCACGAGGCGACCCTGCTGTTCGACGGCGCGATCGAGCTGTGTCGGCGCCACGAGCTGCACGCTCGCCTGATCGTGGCCCTGCTCAACAGCGGGGACTTCCTGACCCGGTTCGATCAGCCCGGCGCGGCCGAGCGGACCAGCGATGCCCTGGCCGCCGCCCGTCGCGCCGGCAGCCGCGTCTACGAGAGCGTGGCCGCGTCCAACCTGATGCGGGTGTGGGAGTACACCGGGGCGTGGGCCGAGCTCGAGCAGCTGGGGGGCGAGCTCCTCGATGGCGAGGGCGGCGGTGGCCAGGCGCGTGAGCGGCCCGGGGCGGTCGACCTCCACAGCGAGCTGGCGATGCTCGCCGCCCTGCGCGGCGCCACCGACGCCGCCCACTCTCATCTGACCGAGGTGTCCGGCTGGCGCCACAGCGAGAGCAGCCAGCTCCGCTGGACCCAGGTGGCCTGCGAGGCGGTGGTCGCGCTGGCCGGCGGCGACCCGGCCGCCGCCTTCGGGCTGATCGCCGGCACGATGCCCGACATCATCGCGCTCGAGGGCCCGGCCGGCCAGGCCAGCCGGATCGCCTTCCCGTGCGCGCTGGAGGCCGCCCTGCAGCTGGGACGCCGGGACGAGGCGGCCGACCTGCTCGCGCTGCTGGCATCGCGCCCGCCCGGGCTCGTTCCGCCGTACCTGCGGGCACAGGTGTCACGGGGCTTCGGTTTGCTGACGGCAGGGGACGGCCACGCGGCCGCGTCCGGAGCCGACTCCGAGTCCGAGGCCGAGGCCGAGGCGGAGGGTCACTTCAGGAGGGCAATCGAGATCCTCGAGGAGCTCGGCTATCCGTACTGGCTCGCCCGCGTGCGTACCGATCTCGGCGCCCTGCTGATCGACGCCGGCCGCCCCGACGACGCCTGCGCGGTCCTCGACCCCGCGATCGCCGCCCTGCGCACGCTCGGCGCCGCCCCGGCCCTCGCCCGTGCCGAGGCGACGCTCTCCCGCCTACCGCTCGCTTCCACCACCTAACCCCGCGCCCTGCCCCGGCCCCCGCGCCGCCTCGCCAACCCTACCGTCTGCCAACGTATATAGATATATAGCTATGTATATGCCTATATGCATCCGGCGACCCCGAGGCGCACCGGCGGCGGGAGGGGGAGGGCGACGAACCTGCCATTCGCCGCGGCGCGGACGGTGAATGCGCATTCACCCGGCCCGGGACCGAGTTTCCTGCCACTCGCGCCGCGGGCGCGGGCGAGTGGCAGATTCTTCGCGTGGGCGGAAGCTCCGCACTCGCACCCGCCGGACGCTCGAATGACGCGTTACCGGGGTGGTCTACCGCGGCTGGGCCCAGCCGCCCGGCCGAGCGACGCGAGCAGGGCCTTGCCGTCCGGAACGCCCCAGCCGCTGACCGCGTCGTACCCCGGCTCCGCCCGGTAACCCCGGCCGGGCTGCGGCGAGGCGTTCTCGCCCTCGGTGATGTCGCGGAAGGCCGAGCGGCCGCGCACTCGCCGCTCGATTCCGCGCGCGTACAGGAGCGGCGTCAGGAACATCGGAGCCGCTTGCGGCCTGCAGCTCGCGATCCGCGCGATCAACGCGGCCCACAACGGCGTGGCCGCGCTCGTCCCGCCGTTCATCGTGGGGCGCCCGTTCCACACCAGCTGGTAACCCGGCAGTCCGGCCAACGCGGCCACGTCGGGAATCGTGCGCCCGTCGCGCGCGCCCGGGTTGATCGAGCGGACCCGCCGGACCCGCTGCCAAGCTGGCCGGTCGAACTCGACGCTCACCCCACCGCCGGTCGAGCCGCCACGGGGCTTGCTCTGGTCGCCGGG
>JAFAYP010000159.1 GCA_019240305.1 Solirubrobacterales bacterium | reverse complement strand
GGCGCTTTACCGGCGCCTGCTCGACTCCGCCTGGAGCGCGCTCGCGCAGACCGGGCACGGGCACGACACGATTCTCATCGGTGAGCTCGCGCCCCGTGGTCAGACGGTTGGCGACCAACCCGGCAACTTCTCCGGGATGGTGCCGCTTCGCTTCATCCGGGCCCTGTACTGCGTGGACAGCTCGCTGCGTCCGTTCACCGGTTCGGCCGCGGCCGCGCGAAGCTGCCCGTCTACCAGCGCCGGATCGGCGGCCTTCCCGCGCCAGCACCCCGGGCTGTTCGAGGCCAGCGGGTTCGCGTTCCACCCCTACCCCCAGGGTTTTGCGCCCGACGTCCGCACGCCGGGGGAGCCGGACTACGCCGACCTGCCGCAGCTCCAGCAGCTGGAGAACACGCTCGACGGCGCGATGGCCGCGTACGGCTCGCACGTCCACCTGCCGCTCTACAACACCGAGTTCGGCTACCAGACCAATCCGCCGGAGACGATGATCGCCCGGGCCGTGCATCCGGCGCAGGCCGCGGCGTGGGCCAACCAGGCCGAATACATGAGCTGGCGCGACCCGCGCGTGGTTTCCTGGGACCAGTATCTGTTGAGCGATCCGGCACCCGGCCCCTCGAGCTTCGACACCGGTCTGCAGTTCTCCGACGGGAAGCCCAAGGCAACCTACGACGCGTTCCGCATGCCGGTCTGGCTGCCCTCTCAATCGGCAAGGCAGGGTCAAGCCCTCGAGGTGTGGGGCTGCGTGCGACCGGCGCACTACGTGCTGGCGCACTCACGCAAGCCGCAGGTGGCCGACATCCAGTTCAAGCCGGCCTCGGGAGGCGCGTTCAAGACGATCAAGCGCGTGGCGCTGACCGACCCCTACGGCTACTTCGACACGCAGGTCACGTTCCGCTCAAGCGGAACCGTCCGCATCAGCTGGGATTATCCGCACGGCCCACGGATCCACAGCCGAACGGTCCAGGTCACGATTCGCTAGGGTTCGGCGCCGCCGCGGCGGCCTCGCGCGGTGTTCGTTCCCCGACCCTGGCAGGGCGCAACTTCCCCTGACCCGGTCTGTTGTCTTCTGCAATGCGCTTCATCACTCGAGCCTGCCTGACCGTCGCCGTGCTTCTCGGCGTCGTCGGAGCGTGGCTGGCGGGGACGCCGGCACGCGCTTCGGCCAGCACCAATCAGCTCGAGATGTTCCAGGACGACATCCGGCTGCTGGCGGATCCCGGGCCGACGCTGCAGCAGATCCGCGATCTCGGCGGCCGAGTCGTCCGCGTCTCCGTGCATTGGGGCACCGTCGCGCCGTACAAGCGGCCCCCGGGGTTCAACGCCACCGACCCCGCGTCCTACGCCGGATGGAGCGTCTACGACGAGATCGTCAAGGATGCCCAGCAGGACGGGATCGTGATCGACTTCTCGGTCGGGGGGCCCGCCCCACCCTGGGCCACCGGTGGTGGCCAGCCCGCCCCCGGCGGCTTCGGCGGGTGGAAGCCCTCCGCGGTCGACTTCAAGCAGTTCATGCAGGCAGTCGGCACGCGCTACAGCGGCACCTACGACCCGACACTCGGCAAGTCGGTGGCGAATGACCCAAACACCCTCCCGCGCGTCAGCTTCTGGGAACTCTGGAACGAGCCGAACTTTGGGATGGACCTCGCGCCGCAGGCGACCAGACGCTCGACCGTGCTCACGGCGCCTGCGATGTACCGGAGCCTGCTCGACGCCGGCTGGATCGCGCTCCACGACACCGGCCACGGCGCCGACACGATCTTAATCGGCAACCTCGATGCGCGGGGAGAGTCCGGCCCACCTGCCAGGGGAGCCCCGCAGGGCTTTCCCGGCAACTTCGGCGCGACCAAGCCGCTCCAGTTCGTCCGCGCGCTGTACTGCGTGGGCTCGACCTATAAGGAGCTGCGCGGCAGCACCGCGGCCGCCATGGGCTGTCCGACGAGCGCAGCGGCCTCACGCCACTTTCGCGCGGCCAATCCCGGTCTGTTCCAGGCCACAGGCTTCGCCACCCATCCCTACCCGGTGAACCTTCCGCCCAACGAGGCCAGCTCGACCGATCCCGACTACACGGAGTTCAGCGAGCTGCCCCACTTCGCCAGCGTGCTCGATCACCTCCAGCGGATCTACGGCTCAGGCAAGCGGTTTCCGATCTACAACAACGAATACGGCTACATCACCAACCCGCCCAACCGCAGCCTCACTCCCCTGAACCCGAACGGTCAATTCGTCTCACCGTCCACCGCCGCCTACTACATCAACTGGGCGGAATATCTCTCGTGGCGCAATCCGCGGATCGCCTCCACGATGCAGTACCTGCTGTCGGACCCCGATCCGCTCGAGGCCCCCGAGTACGGCGGGTTCGCCAGCGGCCTGATCTTCTACAACGGCGCCGCCCGCAAACCGGGCTACGACGCCTACCGCCTGCCGCTGTTCCTCCCCAGCACCACGGCGAAATCGACGCGCCAAAGCCTCGAGGTGTGGGGTTGCGTGCGCCCGGCGCACTACGCGCGACTCGACACCAAAGCGCCGCAACAGGTGCTGATCCAGTTCCAGCGCGGCTCCCACGGTGCGTTCACGACGCTGCGGAGGATCAATGTCAACACCATCCGCGGTTACTTCGACCTGCACATGAGGTTCCCCACGAGCGGCTCGGTCAGGCTGGCCTGGACCTATCCCCAGGACGACCCTCTGCTCAGCCAGGGGAAGGTCAACCCGCCGGAAGGCGCCACCGTGTACAGCCGGACCGTGAGGGTGACGGTCGAGTAGATGCGCCTGTCTCGACCCTGCATTCGGACGCTGCTCGGCGTCGCGCTGGCGGCGATGGTGTTGATCCTGCTGCCGGCGGGACGGGCGCTCGCGTCCTCGCAGCAGATCTCGATCATCCAGGACGACGCCCGCATCGACGCGGACCCAGCGGGCACGCTGGCCCGGGCCCGCCTGCTCGGGGCGGGTGTCATGCGTGTCTCGGTGTACTGGAACTCGATTGCTCCCGACGCGGGCGCGAAGAAGCAGCCGCC
>JAFAYP010000289.1 GCA_019240305.1 Solirubrobacterales bacterium | reverse complement strand
CGGTCGCCCGTTCGCGTTCGAGGAGCACCTGCGCCGGCTGGAGCGCTCGGCTTCCAACCTGCGCCTCCCGCTCGACATCGAGGCGGTCAGGGCTGATGCGTGGCGGCTGCTCGCGCACGCGGGCTCCGGTCCCGATCATGAGCTGCTACGGATCGTGATCACCCGCGGCGGGCGGCGCCTGCTCCTGACCGAGCCGATGCACCGAACGCCCGAACAGATCCGCCTGGGGACGATCACCTATTCGCCCACGCGGGTGCTCGACGGGGTCAAGTCGCTCTCCTACGCGGCCAATATGCTGGCCACCCGCCTGGCGCGCGAGCAGGGATTCGACGAGGCGCTGCTGGTCACCCCGCACGGTCGCGTGCTCGAGGCACCGACCAGCTCGATCTTCTGGGTCGTTGACGGCTCGCTGTTCACCCCGCCGCTCGATGAGCACATCCTCGCCTCGATCACGCGCGCGGTCGTGCTGGAGGTGACCGGAGCGGCTGAGCGTTCGTGCACCCTGGAGGAGCTGCTGGCCGCCGACGAGGCGTTTCTGACTTCTACCACCCGGGAGGTCGAGCCGATCGGGGCGGTGGACGAGCGCTCGTGGGGCGCCCCCGGTCCGGTGACCGAGCGCGCGGCGCGCGAGGTTTCTGCCCGCATCCGCGAGCGCCTGGCCAACGAGGATCGATGAAGATCCTCACGGTCATCGGCAACCGCCCACAGTTCATCAAGGCGGCGGCCGTGTCTCCGCGCCTGCGCGCCGAGCACCAGGAGCTGCTGGTCCACACCGGGCAGCACTTCGACGATGCGCTGTCGGCGGTGTTCTTCAGCGAGCTGGGGTTGCCCGCACCGGACCGCGAGCTGGGCATCGCGCTCGGCTCGAACAGCTCACAGACCGCGCGCATGCTGAGCGCGCTGGAGCCGGTGCTGCGCGAGACGGCGTCCGACGCCGTGCTCGTCTACGGCGACACGAACACGACGCTGGCTGGCGCGCTGGCCGGTGCGCAGGCCGGGGTGCCGGTGGCCCATGTCGAGGCCGGCATGCGCTCGTTCGACCGCACGATGCCCGAGGAGCTCAACCGGGTCCTCGTGGATCACGCCGCCACGCTGCTTTTGTGCTCGTCTTCGGTGGCCGTCTCGAACCTTCGTCGCGAGGGGGTGGCCGGAGCGGTTGAGGTGGTCGGCGACGTGATGGTCGACGTCGCGCTCGCCACCCAGCCGAAGGCCCGGGAGCGCGTCGATCTGGTTCGGCTGCGCGGGCTCGAGCCGGGCGGCTACGTGCTGGCCACCGCTCATCGCGCCGGCAACGTCGACGATCCGGCGCGCCTGGCCCAGCTGGTTGATCTGCTGTGCCGGATGCCTCTGCCCGTGCTGTTCACGATTCACCCCCGCACGCGCCGGGCGCTCGAGCAGGTCGACCTGCTCGGCCGGCTCGAGAGCGCGGGCCCGGTGATCGTGGCGCCGCCGCTCGGCTACCTGGAGACCGCTGCGCTGCTCTGCCACGCCCGCGCGCTGCTCACCGACTCGGGCGGCATGCAGAAGGAGGCCTACCTGGCCGGCGTCCCGTGCATCACGATGCGGCCGAGCACCGAATGGACCGAGACCGTCGAGCAGGGCTGGAATGTGCTGGTCGATCTCGACGCCGCCGCCGCCCTCGATGCGCTCGCGCGCGAGCGGCCGGCCGGGCGGCCGGCCCTCTACGGCGACGGCGACGCCGGGGAGCGCGTCCTGGCCGCTCTTAGACTGCACCTCGGATGAGCGAGCGGCACCCCGGATGAGCACGCGGTCCATTCGCGTCGCGGTCGTGGGGTTGGGCTACTGGGGTCCCAACCTGGCCCGCAACTTCGCGGCGATCGGTGGCTGTGAGCTGGCCTGGTGCTGCGATCCCTCCGAGCAGGCACGAGCGCGCGTGGCTCCGAGCTTCCCGCACGCCCGCTTCACGGGGGATTTCGACGAGGTGCTGGCCGACCCATCGCTCGACGCCGTGGCACTGGCGACTCCGGTGCCGAGCCACGCCGAGCTTGCGGTGCGCGTCCTCAAGGCCGGCAAGCACTGCTTCGTGGAGAAGCCGCTCGCCGTGTCGGTGGCCGACGCCGAGCGTGCGGTGGCCGCGTCGCAGGCCGCCGGGCGCGTCCTGATGGTCGGGCATCTGCTCGAGTATCACCCCGGCGTGCAGCGGCTCAAGCAGCTGACCGACACGGGCGAGCTCGGCGACCGGATCTACTACATCTACGGCAACCGACTGAATCTGGGCAAGCTCCGCTCCGACGAGAACGCGCTGTGGAGCCTGGGCGCCCACGACGTGTCGGTCGTCCTCTACCTGGCCGACGAGGAGCCGTGGGAGGTGATCGCCCATGGCGAGTCCTACGTTCAGGCGGGCGTGGAGGACGTTGTGTTCTGCTTCATGCGCTTCGCCTCCGGCCTCTCAGCCCATCTGCACCTGAGCTGGCTGGATCCCCACAAGGAGCGCCGCTTCACGGTGGTCGGCTCGCGGCGGATGGCCACGTTCGACGACATGGCGCTCGAGGGCAAGCTCCAGATCTTCGACAAGGGCTTCGACCAGGACTCGAGCAGCTACGGCGAGTACATCACCCGCACGGGCGGCATGTTTTCGCCGCAGATCCCCAACGTGGAGCCGCTGCGCATCGAGTGCGAGCACTTTTTGGAGTGCGTGCGCCATGGCCTGACGCCGCGCTCCGACGGTGCCAGCGGTCTGCGGGTGGTCCGGGTGCTCGAGGAGCTGCAGCGCTCGCTCGACGCGTCGGGTCGCGCGGTCGTATCGCCCAAGTAGAGTGCAGGTCCGATGGAGACCTGGGACGTCCGTTCTCTAGACATCGAGGCGCACCACCCCCAAGTGCTGCGCTCCGACGAGGAGACCCGCGCGATCGCGATCCTCCTGCCCGCGGGCGAAGAGCTCCAGGAGCACCAGGTGCACGAGCGGACCTATCTGGTGGTGATCGACGGCGAGGTCTCGATCACCCAGGACGGGCGCGAGGTAACGCGCGGCTCGGGCCTACTCGCGCATTTCGCGCCGAATGAGCGACGCACGATCCGCGCCGTGAGCGACGCCCGCCTGGTGCTCGTGCTCGCGCCCTGGCCCGGCGAGGGCCACCCGTCGCGGCTCGGCTGAGGCCCTCAGCGGTCGCCTGGCTCAGGCAGCGGCGGACGCGGCGCGCCCGGCGCGCGCCATGCCGGCGCCGGCCTGCGTCCAGATGACCTCGTCGCGACCCGGCCCAACCCCGATCAGCGCGACCGGGACGCCCACGAACTCCGCGACGAACTGCAGGTACTCGCGAGCCGCGGCCGGGAGGTCTGACTCCTCGCGGCATTCGGTCAACTCCTCGCTCCAGCCCGCGAGCTGCACGTACTCGCCGGCCGCGTGATGCAGCACGGTCTGGTGGTAGGGGAAGTCCTCGTACTCGCGTCCTTCGGGACCTGGGTCGCGATAGCGGGTGCACACGCACAGCTGGTCGAGGCCCGAGAGCACGTCGAGCTTCATGACGGCCAGCGCGGTGAGCGAGTTGATCCGCGCCGCGTAGCGCAGCGCCACCAGGTCCAGCCAGCCAACCCGCCGTGCGCGGCCGGTGGTGGTGCCGTACTCGCCGCCGCGCTCGCGGATCTCGTCGGCCAACTCGCCGTCGAGCTCGGTCGGGAACGGGCCGGCGCCCACCCGCGTGCCGTAGGCCTTCATCACGCCCCAGATCTCGTCGATGTCCTTCGGTCCGACGCCGGCGCCGACGCACGCCGCGCCCGCCACCGGGTTGGAGGAGGTGACGAACGGATAGGTGCCGTGGTCGATGTCGAGCAGCGCGCCCTGGGCGCCCTCGAACACGACCGTCTGGCCGGCGTCGAGCCGCTCGTGCACCAGGCGCACGGTGTCGGCGATGTACGGGGCCAGCCGGTGGCCGTAGGTCAGGTACTCCTCGGTGATCGTCTGCAGGTCGAGCCGCGGGTCCTTGGCGAACGGCCGCAGCGACAGCCGCTTGGGCTCGAGCGCCGCGATGATCTTCTTCTTGAGGATCTTCTCGTCGAGCAGGTCCTGCACCCGGATGCCGAGCCGCGCCGCCTTGTCGGCGTAGCACGGCCCGATGCCCCGCCGCGTGGTGCCGATCTGCAGCTTGCCGAGCTTCGCCTCGCCGGCGTGGTCGAGCATCATGTGGTAGGGCATGATGAGGTGGGCGTTGGCCGAGATCCGCAGCTGCCGCGTATCCACCCGCTGGCGGCGCAGCTCGTCGAGCTCGTCGGTCAGCACCCGCGGATCGATCACCACGCCGTTGCCGATCACGCACAGCGTGTCCTTGTGCAGGATCCCGGACGGGATCAGGTGGAGCTTCCACTGGACGCCGTCGCGGACGATCGTGTGCCCGGCGTTGTTGCCGCCCTGGAAGCGGACGACCGCGTCCGCTCGCTCTGCGAGCAGATCGGTGATCTTGCCCTTGCCCTCGTCGCCCCACTGGGCGCCGACGATGACGATGCCCGGCATCGGTTGGAGTGTATTTCGGCGGGGCCTCGACGACCGCGCTGCGGCGCTCGCCCAGCACGAGGCTCCCTGCTC
>JAFAYP010000095.1 GCA_019240305.1 Solirubrobacterales bacterium | reverse complement strand
GAGCAGGGCCGCATGGGTCCGGCGAATCTCGAGCAGCTGTGCCCCGACTGGCGCGAGCGCGAGGTCTACGTCTCGGGTCCCAACGAGATGCTCGATGCCTTCACCGAGCATTTCGAGCGCCACGGTGACTGCGACTGTCTGCACATGTAGCGCTTCCAGCCCAAGCTCGGCCTGGGCGAGAACGGCGCCGGGGAGGGAGGCACGATCAAGTTCCTGGCCTCCGGCTGCCAGGCCGAGTCCGACGGCAAGATGCCGATCCTGGTGGCCGGCGAGGAGAAAGGTCTCGACCTGCCCTTCGGCTGCCGCGAGGGGATCTGCCACACGTGCGTCGGCGAGCTGCGCTCAGGCCGGGTGCGCGACCTGCGCAACGGCCAGGTCTACGGGCAGGAGGGCGAAGTGATCAGGACCTGCATCAGCGCGCCCGAAGGCCCGATCGAAATCGACCTGTAGTCAGCCCCGTACCTACGACGAGAACCGCTAACGACCCAGGAGTGCCTACATGGCGAACGCGACCCATAACGGCCATCAGACCAACGGCCGCGTCACGATCGACGAGGAGCCCGAGAACCCGCTGCACCGTCTGACCCCGGAGCAGATCGAGGCCATCGGACGCGAGTTCGACGAGCTGCATGAGCAGGTCAAGGAGAGCCTGGGAGATCGAGACGCGCGCTACATCCGCTCGATCATCGCCCTGCAGCGGCGCCTGGCCCTGCTCGGCCGTCTCGAGCTGATCGCCTCCAGGTGGCGCGTCCCGTGGGTCCTGGGCGCCTCGACCCTCGGCATGGCCAAGATCCTCGAGAACATGGAGATCGGCCACAACGTGCTGCACGGCCAGTGGGACTGGATGAACGACCCGGTGATCAACTCGCGGGCCTGGGACTGGGACACCGCCTCGACCGCCGAGGCGTGGCGGCACTCACACAACTTCATCCACCACACGTTCACCAACATCATCGGCAAGGACCGCGATCTCGGCTACGAGATCATGCGGATCGACCCGCACCAGAAGTGGCACCCGGTCTACCTGCTCCAGCCCATCTACAACGTCATGCTGGCGATGCTGTTCGAGTGGGGCGTGGCCGTCCACGATCTGAACTTCGAGGCGATTCGCAGGGGTGAGAAGGATCCCATGCTGCTGCGCAAGGAGCTGAAGGGGATCGCCGGCAAGGCGCGCACCCAGATCCAGAAGGACTACATCGCCTGGCCGCTGATCTCGGGAATCGTGATGACGCTCGCCGAGCTGGCCTACTTCGCCGGCCGGGCCGAGCTCGAGCGACGGCGCGAGAGCCGTCTGTCGGTGAACTACGGCGTGAAGAAGCTTCGTTACCACCGCGAGAAGCCGAGCGGCAACGTCATCCGTCAGCTGGTCGAGCGCCGCTCGTTCCGCGAGCCGTTCAAGCGCACCCTGACCGCTGACGTGGCGGCCAACCTGATCCGCAACGTCTGGTCCTACGCGATCATCTTCTGCGGCCACTTCCCCGATCAGACCTACACCTTCACCCAGGAGGAGACCGAGGACGAGAGCCGCGGCGCCTGGTACGTGCGTCAGCTGACCGGGGCGGCCAACATCGACGGCGGCCCGCTGTTCCACGTGATCAGCGGCAACCTCGGCTATCAGGTCGAGCACCACCTGTACCCGGACATGCCGAGCACGCGCTACGGCGAGATCGCGCCCAAGGTGCGCGAGATCTGCCAGCGCTACGGCCTGCCCTACAACTCGGGCCCGTTCCACAGACAGCTGGGGATGGTGCAGCGCACGATCATCCGTCTGGCCTTCCCCGGCGGGAAGGTGCGCCCCAAGCCGGGCGCCTACGAAGGCCCGCTGATCCGCGGCAAGGGCGAGCGTCCCGTGCCCGAAGTCGCCGGCGTCGGCTGATCTTGGGCTGTACGCGGGCGACCCGCTATCGTGCGTGTTAGCGCTAACGGACTAGGAGGTCGCTGATGACGTGGAAACGGAGCTTTCTCGTGGTGGCGAACGTGACGGCGACCTCTCCCGAGCTGATGCAGGGGCTGCTGGGGCGCGCCGAGCAGGAGCCGGCCAGCTTCACGCTGATCATCCCGGCCACCCCGTCGGGTGGCGGGCGCGAAGCGGCCACGGCCAAGCTCGAGGGGGCGCTGGGGCAGCTCAGGGCCGCCGGCCTGGAGGCCGAGGGCAGTGTCGGCAACGCCGACCCGATCTTGGCCGTGACCGACATGTGGGACCCCAAGCGCTACGACGAGATCATCGTCTCGACGCTTCCGATGCGCTTTTCGAAGTGGCTCCACGCCGGGCTGCCCGAGCGGATCAGCAAGCTCACCGATGCTCCGGTGACCCACATCGTGTCCCAGGCGCCCAAGCCCGAGCCCGAGGTGGCCCCGCCGCCCGCGCACCCGGACAACGGCATGGGCCCGCTGTCGGTGCTGGCCTGGGGCGCGCGAAAAGACCACTGACACCTCTGAGCCGGGCGAAGCCCGCTCCGCCGCCCACCCCTGCGATAATTCTCCGGTGGCCGCGAACCTCGGCACGATCCTGACCGCCATGGTCACCCCGTTCGACGCCGATGGGAGCGTCGATGAGGAGGCCGCCGTCGCCCTGATGCACCATCTGACCGAGCACGGATCGGACGGCCTGGTCATCTGCGGCACCACCGGCGAAGCCTCGACGCTCGACGACGACGAGCACCTGGGTTTCATCCGACTCGCGGTCGAGGAGATGAAGGGACAGTGCACGATCGTGGCCGGCGTGGGCTCCAACGACACCCGCCACGCGATCCACATGACCGAGCGCGCCACCGAGATCGGCGCCGACGCGCTTCTGCACGTCAACCCGTACTACAACCGGCCCAGCCGCCGCGGCGTCGTCCGCCACTACGAAGAGGTGTGCCGGGCCACCGATCTGCCGATCGTCCTCTACAACATCCCACAGCGGACGGGCTCCGACATGCCCAACGACCTGCTGGCCGAGCTCGCCCAGCTACAGAACATCGTGGCGGTAAAGCAGGCCAACCCGGCCAACCTGGCCAGGGTCGACGGGCTGGACATCTACGCCGGCAACGACGACCTGCTGGCCCCCGTGCTCGACCTCGGCGAGGCGGGCGGGATCCTGACCTGCAGCCACTTCTTCGGCGAGGAGATGCGCCGGATGGCCGACGAGCCCGACCGTCGGCACGAGATCGACGCCGGTCTTCAGGACGTGTATCGCGACCTGGCAGTAGCGCCGCTCGCGACCACGATCAAGGCGGGCCTGGGCATGCTCGGCGTCCTGCCGAGCGCCGTGCCGCGCCTGCCGTACGTGGAGCTGGATGAGCCCGAGCTCGACGTGATACGGGCGATGCTCGAGCGCCACGGGTTGCTCCAAGCGTCTCGGGCGTGAGCGGAACCCTCCGCGTCCTGCCGCTCGGCGGCCTGGGCGAGATCGGCAAGAACATGATGGTCGTCGAGTACGACGGCCGGATCGTCGTACTCGACACCGGGCTGCGCTTCCCGACCACCGACATGCTCGGCATCGACCTGGTCCTGCCCGACTTCGGCTACCTCCGCGACCGGGCGAGTGATATCGAGGCGATCGTGATCACGCACGGCCACGAGGATCACCTTGGCGCCCTGCCCTGGGTGATCCGCGAGCTCGACGTCACTCCGCCGGTCTACGGCAGGCGGCTGACCGTCGCCATGGCCCGCTCCAAGCTCGACGAGCACAAGCTGCGCGACGCGGAGCTCGACGATCTGCGCACGGGCGAGCAGCTTGAGCTCGGACCGTTCGGCCTCGAGCTCGTGCACATGACCCATTCGATCCCAGACGCGTGCGCGGTGGCGCTCCGAACCGAGCTTGGCACCGTGGTGCTGACCGGCGACTACAAGTTCGATCAGACCCCCGTGGATGGTGCCCCGGCCGATATCTCTCGCCTGGCCGAGCTCGGCCGCGAGGGCGTGCTGCTCCTGTGCGGCGACTCGACGAACGCCGACCGGCCGGGCTTCTCACCCTCCGAGCGCGGGGTCGGCCCGCATCTGGAGGAGGTTTTCGCACGCGCCCCCGGCAGGATCATCGTCACCAGCTTCGCCTCGAACATCCACCGCGTGCAGCAGGTCGTCGATGCGGCGGCCAGCCTGGGGCGCAAGGTCTCGCTGGTCGGGCGCTCGATGCGAAAGAACGTGAACATCGGCCGCTCGCTGGGCCACATCGAGGTCCCCGAGGGGATTCTGGTCCAACCCCAGGAAGTCGAGGACTGGCCCGACGAGAAGATCGTGGTGATCTCGACGGGCTCCCAGGGCGAGCCATTATCGGCCCTGCGCCGCATGGCTCACAACGATCACCGGATGATCAAGCTCCGCCGCGGTGACACCGTGGTGTTCTCGGCCACGCCGATCCCCGGCAACGAACGTGCGGTCAACGAGACCGTCGACCGTCTGTTCCACATCGGGTGCGAGGTGATCACTCCGCGCGAGGCGCCGATCCACGCCTCGGGTCATGGCTACGCCGAGGAGCTCAAGCTGATGCTGAACCTCCTCAAGCCGCGCTACGTGATGCCGGTACACGGCGACCACAAGCGGATCCGGCTGCACGCGGAGCTCGCGGCCGCAGTCGGGATCGATCCCGAGGACGTGTTCCGAGGCGAGAACGGGCTCCCGCTCGAGCTGGACGCCGGCGGCGCCGGCTACGGTGACCCGGAGCCCTCCGGGATGATCTTCGTCGACGGCGTCGACATCGGCGACCCCGCCGACGTGGCCCTGCGCGACCGCCGCATGCTCTCCGGGGATGGCATCTTCATCGTGGTCGCCACCGTGTCCGAGCAGAGCGGCGAGTCGGTCGTGCCACCCGAGGTGATCTTCCGCGGCGTGCCGTTCATCGAGCAGGCCGACAGCCTGGTCGATGAGATCCGCGAGGAGGTCGAGCGGTCCCTGGGCAGGGCCGCCCGGGACGGGGTGCGCGAGATCGACTTGCTCCAGCAGGAGCTGCACGACGACCTGGCCGCGTTCGTCTACGACCGACTGCGCCGCCGCCCGATGGTGCTTCCGGTCGTCGTCGAGGTCTAGTTGGCTCCATCGCCCGGGCTGGAGGGGCGGACCAGGCCCGTTTCGTAGGCGAACACCACGATCTGAACCCGGTCGCGCAGGCCGAGCTTGGCGAGGATCGAGCCCACATGGGTCTTCACGGTGGCCTCGGACACCACGAGACGCTCGGCGATCTCCGCGTTCGAGAGGCCCCCGGCGACCTCGACCAGC
>JAFAYP010000461.1 GCA_019240305.1 Solirubrobacterales bacterium | reverse complement strand
ACCCGCACCCCGTTCGGATCCTCGAAGAACAGCTGGCGGGGCCCGCCCGGCACGGCGTTGCGAACCGCATGCACCCCGGCCCGCTCCAGGCGCTCCACCACCGCATTCCAGTCGGCGGCGCCGAACGCAACGTGGTCGACCGGACCGACGCCCGGGTCGCGCTCGGGCACCGCCAGGCCCAGGCTCGCGGCGTGGGCGGCGTAGGCCCGACGATCCGCCACGTGCACGCAGGCGCCGGATGCACCGTCCGCGTACAGCCAGTACCCGGGAAATTCGAGCGCCGGCCGTTGCCCCACCGAAAGCCCGACCGCGGCGCAGTAGAAGTCCCGGGTGGCGTCGATGTCATCGGTGAGCACGAGCACGTGCTCGACCCCGCCGACGCTCATACTGGGTGCGGCTGGGCGCCCGCCGATGCCGGCGAGCCGGCCGCACCGTTGCGGCCGCGCAACAGGTAGGCCGAGTGGAGCAGCTCGGGCTTCTCCCGCAGCTCGCTGGCCATCCCGGAGAAGCGGATGCGGCCGCCCTCCATCACATAGGCGCGATTGGCGAGGCTGAGGGCGACCGTCGCGAACTGCTCGATCAGCAGCACCCCGATTCCGGACTCGGCGAACGAGCGGATCGTCGGCACCAGGCGGTTGACCACCACCGGGGCCAGACCGAGCGACAGCTCGTCGATGATCACGAAGCGCGGACGGGAGACCATCGCCTGGGCGAGCACGACCATCTGCTGCTCGCCGCCCGACAGCGCGCGGGCGGCGTTGTCGAGGCGCTTCTCGAGCTCGGGGAACAGCTCGAGCGCCCGCGCCCGGCCGGCCTCGGCGTCGGACCCGGACAGCGTGTAGGTCGCCACGCGCAGGTTCTCGGCCACGGTCAGCTCCGGGAGCAGCCGGCGGCCCTCGGGGACAATCGCCACGCCGGCGCGGCGGATCCGCTCGGGTCGGCGACCCGCCAGATCATTCTCGTCGAGCAACACCCGGCCGGCCACCGGCTTGAGGATTCCGCCGATCGCCAGCACCATGCTCGACTTGCCGGCGCCGTTGGGACCGAGCAGTGCGGTCACCTCGCCGGCGGGGATCTCCAGCGACACCTCGCGCACCACGTTGCGCCCGCCACGGGCCACGGTCAGGCCCTCGAGAGACAGCATTTCCGTGCTCACGCGATGACCTCCTCGGTGCCCAGGTAGGCGCGCATGACCCGCTCGTCGCGCAGCACCTCGGCCGTCGGCCCGGACGCGATCAGCCTGCCGAAGTCGAGCACCGCGGTCATCTCGCAGCACGACGACACCAGGCTCATGTCGTGATCGACCAGGATCACGAGCGCGCCCATGTGCTGTGGGATTGCCTGGATGACGTCACTGAGCACGCCGGTCTCCTCGTCGGGCAGACCGGCCGCGGGCTCGTCGAGCAGGACCAGCCGGGGCTTGCCGACCACCGCGCGGGCCACCTCGACCAGCCGCCGCTCGGCCTGGCCCAGCGTGCCCACCTTGGCGTTCGGGTCGACGTCGAGCTTGACGAACTCGATCGCCCCGAGCACGTCCTCGCGCCGGGAGGATCCGGTTACCTTGGAGTGCTCGTGGATCATCGCCACGTTGTCGTAGACCGACAGCTCCTCGATCGCCTGCTCGGTCTGGAACGTGCGCCGGACCCCCCAGCGCGCGCGCCGGTAGTGCGCCATCTTCAGCAGATCCTCGCCGTAGGCGGTGATCTGTCCGGCCACCGGCTTGACGAATCCGCTCAGCACGTTGAAGAACGTCGTCTTGCCGGCGCCGTTGGGCCCGATCAGGCCGCACGTCCCGCGCTCGAAGCGTACGCTCATGCCGTCGAGCGGGGTCACGCCGCCGAACCGGACGGTCAACTCGGAGACCTCGATCATCCCGTGCCTTCCCGTTCGGCCGCCGGGCGAGAAGCCAGCCCGCGCAGGAGCCGCCACAGCCTGGCCAGGTCCTTGGGCATCTGCTCCACGATCCCGCGCGGCGCGGTGGTCAGCACCTGGAGCACGCCGATGCCGAACAGGATCGTCAGCCAGTCCGGCGAGACCCCCCAGTCGTTGAGCAGGGCCTGCAGGAACTTGAGCAGGAACGCGGCCACGACCGCGCCCGTCATGCTGTAGGTGCCGCCCATGAGGACGACGGCGAGCAGCGTGATCGAGTCCTGGGTGGAGAACGTCAGCGAGTTCAGGTACCGGTAGCTCCCGGCCACCAGGCCCCCGGCCACGCCGGTGATGAACGAGACCAGCGCGAACGCCCACAGCTTGTACAGCGTGGTGTTGATGCCCCCGGCCAGCGCGGCCGACTCGCTTTGGCGGATCGCTGCCCAGGCGCGCCCCGGACGCCCGCGCAGATGCACGAGCACGAGCAGGAACATCAGGATTGCTGCGACCACCGAGTAGCGGAAGAAGGCGGGGTCGGTGGTGGCGATGCTCGGGCGGCGGATCGGCGGGATGTGGACCGTGGCGCCGTTGTAGCCGGTAAATCCATGACCGCCATTGGGGAAGTTGATCGTGGCCAGCGCCACCGTGATCGCACCCGCGAGCATCAGCGTGATCAGCGCCAGATAGAGGCCGCTCATGCGCAGCGCGGGAAGCCCGACCACCGTGCCGAGCAGCATCGTGATCAGCCCCGCGGCCAGCAGTACCACCTCGAACGGCAGCCCGGTGGCAAACAGCAGGCGGGCGGCCACCCATGCGCCCATGGCCAGCACCGCTCCCTGGCCGAGCGACACCATGCCCACGCGTCCGACCAGGACGCCGAGCCCCAGCGTCACGATCGAGTAGATCGCCACCTGGGTCCACGCGTCGACGTAATACAGGCTGAAGATCGACGGGATGAACAGCAGCGCGACCAGGACCAGGACGGCGATCACGGCGGGCCGCACGAGCGCCCGCGGCTGGAGACTCCGCGCCGCCCGCCCCCGGGGGGCTGCGGCCTCGGTCGACTCCGGCGCCGGGGCGCTCTCTGCGGTCTTCAGCCCCGCTCCTTCCATCATCACATCCCCTGCCGGCCGACCGCGATCACGCGCCGGCGGTTGAGCACGAGCAGCGCGATCGCCGCCAGCACGAACGGCGTCATATCGCGGTAATTCGAGAGCGACTGGACCGGGGTGAGCTCGGCGTCGACCACGCCGATGAGCAGCGCTGCGAAGAACGTGATCACGATCGAGCGCAGCCGCGCGATCAGCGTGGCCGCCAGCGTGAAGATGACCAGGAAGGTCAAGGTGGTCGGATCGAGCGCCACCAGGTCGGCCAAGAGCACGCCCGCGATGCCCGCCAACACGCCGCACCCGAACCAGGCCGCGGCGGTCACCCGCCGCACGGGTACGCCGAGCGAGGCGGAGATATCGCGGTCGTTGGCGATCGCCCGCATGGCCGTTCCGAGCTTCGTGAAGCGCAGGAAGGCAGCGGTCGCGGCCGCGATCACCAGTCCCAGGGCCAGCGCGATCACGTTGGTGTAGGTGACGGCGATCTGCCCGAGCTGAAACGTGCTGTTGTCGGTGGGGACGGTCAGCGACCGCGAGGCTCCTCCGCTCGAGGGCCACAGCAGGTCCATCACCCCGAGCAGGATCAGGGTCAGCCCCAGCGTCGCCGTCGCTTTGACCAGGGGGTCGCGATGCGCGAGCGCGGGGCCGAACACCATTCCGTAGAGCAATGTGATCACCCCACCGAACAGCACCGAGACCAGTGCCGCCGGCCAGAACCCGAAGCCGGAGTGGTTGATCAACTGCCAGGCGATCAGGGCGCCCATCGCACCTACCGCACCGAAGGAGAGGTTGAG
>JAFAYP010000350.1 GCA_019240305.1 Solirubrobacterales bacterium | reverse complement strand
GCCGGACCCCCTGCCTGGGTGGACTCCTGGTGATCGCTCTTGATCGCACTCGAGCGGCTCTATAGGAGTTGCAATGCCAATCGCGACTCCGGCCCGCTCTGGGCAAGACGTCGCACGGATGCGTTGCCCCCGATCTGGCCGTCCCGTGACGGCGGCAGCGCTGCCCACATAACGAAAGGAAGGCGCTGTGTCTGCAACCGTGCCGTCGGTTAGTCGTGTCCCTGTCCTCGCGGACGCCCTCCCTGGCGCGCGCTGGCGCGATGTCGTTCTCGTGATCGCCGGGGCCGGGCTCACTGCCCTGTGCGCGCAGATCTCGATCCGTGTGCCGCCCTCGCCGGTTCCCATCACCGGACAGACCTTCGCCGTCGTCGTGGCCGGAGCGTCGCTCGGATCCACCCGCGCCAGCGCCTCCCAGCTCCTCTACCTCCTGATCGGACTCGCCTTGCCCGTGTACGCCGCCGGCACCCACGGCTGGAGCATCATCTCGGGTGCCACCGGCGGGTACCTCGTGGCCTTCCCGATCGCTGCCTGGGCCATCGGTCGCCTCGCTGAACACGAACGCGACCGCCAGTTCCTCACCGCATTTGCCGCCTACGTCGCCGGTCAGCTGATCATCTTCGGCATCGGAGTGCCATGGCTGAAGGTATCCACCGGGCTGAGCTGGTCCACCGCAATTCACGACGGGTTCACGATCTTCATCGTCGGCGGACTCATCAAGGCAGCCGCCGCCGGCGTGTTGACGCCGGTCGCGTGGCGCGTCCTCCGGCGGTAGCCGTAGCGGTCAGGCACACAGCACACGAGCAGACCATGAGTGCGCCCACCCGGGGCGTCGTCGACGCGGCCTCGCGGTCCGAAGCGCCGGCTGATCTCGGGACGGGAAGGATGGGCACCATCGCGCCTACCTGAGGCGAGCACCCCCACGCCGGTGTCCTGCGATACGCAAACCGCGGTCGTTGACCGTGCGGTTGGTGAAACACGCAGGTCAAGAGCAGCGCCCCGCCCACGGCGAGGAGCGGGTCCAGCTCAGCAGCGACGGCCGCACCCGCTTTCAACATGGCCGCCAAGGCCCCTGACGCCCGGTGGCAGGATGATGTCTCGGTGGATCGGTTCCCGCGTGTGCTGTTCTTGCCTGGGGCGTCTGGCGATGGTGGGTTCTGGTCTGGGGTCGCAGAGCGGCTCCCCGCAGCCTGGACGCGGAAGCAGTTGAACTGGCCCGGAGCTGGCAATCAGCCACACGATCCACGCATCTGTGGCTTCGACGACCTCGTCGATCTCGCTGCTGCGAAGCTCGACGGAAGCGCCGACCTGGTCGCGCAGTCGATGGGCGGCGTCGTGGCCATCGGACTCGCGCTGCGGTGGCCCGAGAGGGTCCGCCGGCTGATCCTGGTTGCCACGTCGGGCGGAGTCGATGTGCTGGGTTTCGGTGCCGCCGAGTGGCGAGACGAATACCGAGCGGAATTTCCCAGGGCGGCGAGTTGGGTCTCTCAGGAGCGGCTCGACTACACCGAATCGATCGCGTCGGTGAGCGCTCCGACACTCCTGATCTGGGGGGACAGCGATCCGATCAGCCCGGTCACGGTCGGGGAGCACCTCAACGCGATGCTCCCGAACAGCACGCTCCGAGTGCTAGCCGGAGGCACGCACATGCTGGCGCTCGAGCGGCCAGACGCGGTCGCCTCGCTCATCGTCGAGCACCTCAGCTAACGAGACCTGTTTCGGGCCGCTGGACGAGGTCGTCGGCGTGCGGCCGCGCACGGAGGGCATCTCGGTTTCCGATCTCCTGCGACGCGCATTTCTCGGCCCTCGAGCACACAGCTGCCGAAGCACGAGACCTGAGTTGCGCGACGCTGCCCTAGAACCCGTCACACCGGAAATCGGTTGTGAGCGGGCAACAACTGCCTCCGGGCCTGGGGGCGGGCCGGGCCGAACTTTGGCGCTCAGGTTCCACATGTGTCACTTGAATCGCCAAAGCTCGCGCGCGACCGTTTGGGGCGTTGTGTATCGCCCACGACCGCGATCGTTTATGCGACCGATGAAAGTCAAGGGTCGCGGCGACTCGCTGTCTTTGACCATCCTCAGGTAGGAAGCCTCGGCTTGCTTGGCGATCTCGCGCTCGGCCTGGCGGATCTTCTCGTGGCGGCCCCACACCCACCGTCGACGGCTGTCCAGGCGTGTTTCGGGGCGCCTGCGGTCAGCTTGAGCTGCCGGAGCTTGCACTCGGTCAAAGAGGGCCGTTGGTGGGCGTAGTCCTCTGAGCGGGTGAGCATGCACCAGAACAGGATCGCCAGCTCGCGCGCGGTCGCGACGATCGCTTTGCCGTGCCCGCGCCGCGCGCGGGTGCGCTGATAGAACGCGTGCAGCGGCCTGGGTTGCCGCGCGACCTGCCAGGCGGCCCCGACCAGCGCCTCCCTGGCCATTCCCGATCCGCGCTTGAGATCGGGCCCGAGCGTGCCGGCGCCTTGCCGGGTTCCACGGATCTCCGCGAAACCCGGCCTGGCTCAAAGTGCCCTATTCGACGATGATGGCCTGGTCGTGTTGAGGGTTCGTTCGGGCTCGCACTCGGGGACGCTGGCCGTTGCGAGCAGCAGGAGGGCCTGAGCGCTTGGGCTGCCGGGCGTGGCGTGGTAGATCGACAGCGTCTGGCGATCGGTGTCGGGGATCGGGAGCTTCGTGTACGTCAGCTCGAGCCTCCCGACCTGGGGGTGGGCGATCGTGCTCGTGCCGCTCCTCCTCGGGCGTACGTCGTGACGGGCCCACAGCCGTCGGAACGATTCGCTGCGCAGCGACAGCTCGCCGACGAGCTCGGTCAGCCGTGGGTCGTCGACCTCGTCGCCGACGTTGGCACGCAGGGCGGCGACCGTGCCCGCGAGCGTTCGCTCCCAATGTGGCCTCAGCTCGCGCCGGCGCGGATCGAGGAAGGCGCCCCGGACGAGGTTCTCACCGGCTATGAACCACGGCGCGACCGCGGTCGCGAGCGGGTTGGCGGCGAGCACGTCGAGATACCGG
>JAFAYP010000036.1 GCA_019240305.1 Solirubrobacterales bacterium | reverse complement strand
CGCCGTAGTACGTCGGGCCGTATTGGGTGCGGGGGCCAGGTGCGCCGTCGTCGGGGTACCCCGCGTCGACGCCGGCCTGCCAGAACGCGTCGACCTGAGTTCGGTCGCGGGCGCGGAAGCCGACGTGGAGCCCCCGGGTCACCCGGTGCTCACGGTCCGTCGGCCCGATGTCCCAGTCCTCCCACTCGACCAACTCGGCGTCCGCGTGCCCGGGCTCGACGCCCAGCACGCCTAGCATGGTGCGGTAGAAACGCTCGGACGTCGCGAGGTCCGAGACCGCGATGCCGATGTGGTCGAACACCCAGCCGAGGCTAGCGTGGGTGACGGATAGGACTGGCGGGTCTGTGCGGGTCGGTTCTACTGAGCGCGCGCCCGGTGTGCCGAGTGGCATGCCTGGCCCGGGCGGAGCGGGTTCGGTGACCGCGTCGGTCGTCATGTGCAGTCTCAGCTAAGCGTTCGGTCGTCGGGCGTGATGCTTGCCCGCCAGAGAAGCCGTGAGGTGTGACTCGCTGGCCTAAGGGCTGGGTGCGCTCATCCTCAGGGTGTAGACGAGATACGCGGCGGGGTTGACCCAGGATGCGCCAGCGGGTGGATGACAGCGCCGCGAGCGTTTGGGAGGGTGCGGCGTATTCTCAATCGGCTGACTTGGAGGTCAGAGATGAACACTCGCTGGGATCGGTTGGCGCCGCTGTTGGGCGTGGGGTTTCTCGTCTTGCTTGTCATTAGTTTCGCGATCGGTGGCAACGAGCCACAAGGCGGCGCCTCGGCCGCCAAGGTGCTCTCCTGGTATGGGTCGCACCGCTCGCGCGTGCAGGCGGCGGCGTATCTGCTGGTGGCGACGGTCGCTGTTGCATTCTTTTTCTACGGCTACCTGCGAGATCGTCTGGCCGGCGGTTCGCCAGGCCTGGCTGCGACGGCGTTCGGCGGTGTGATCCTGTTCGCGGTGGGCGGGACGATTGGTGCCGGGATGCAGCTCGCGCTCGCCGAGCACTCGAGCAAGCTCGGCTCGGGGGCGGCGCTGGCGCTGAGCGAACTGTTCCTGTACGGGAACTGGATCGCTCTGAACGCCGGGACCGCGGTGTTGCTGCTGGCGTTCGGCATCGCGATCCTGAGAGCCGGACGCCTCCCGGCCTGGACCGGCTGGCTCGCTGTCGGGTTCGGGCTGCTGAGCGTCGTTCCGGTGTACGGCATCGACCCAATTCCGGTCGCAGTCTGGACACTGGTCATCAGCGTCGTGCTGTTTCGGCGGGAATCGCGGGCCGCTGTCGCGGGGCGTAGCGGCGTTGCCCAGCCAGCGGCGACCACGGCGGGCTGAGACACGCCGGCGCGCTCCCGGCTGCCATCCGCCCTCGCCGATGGCGATCCGCAGCGATAGCTTTATCGCCACGGTGAAAGGAATGGGGCCGGTTTTCCGATCCGTGCGCGGTTTCGATCGTGCACGGATCGACCACGTGGTAGCCGCCGCGTTGTGTGTGACGACGGAGCTGCAGGTGTGGCTGAACCCCTCGATCCATGATCGCGTCGCGGCTGGGGTGGCCGGCCTGGTGCTGTGTGCCGCCGTCGGCGCTCGCCGTCGTTGGCCCCTGGGAGCGGTTGTGGCGGGGGTCGCCGCCGTGTCGGCGGAGGCCGCATTCGGCGGTGCGCTCGTGAATCACGCGATCACGTCCATCCCGGCGGCGATCCTGATCTTCTATGGGGCTGGTGCGTTCCTGGGTCGCGCTCGCTCCTGGGTGGCGCTGGCCAGCGCGACGGTCGGCCTGCTGCCGCAGATCCTGTTGAGCCGAAACGTGGTCTCGAACCTGTTCTTCGAGCCTTTGGTGCTCGTGTTCGTGCCGTGGCTTTGCGGTCGCTGGCAGCGCGAGCGCGCGCAGCGGGTGGAGCGCTTCCGCGAACTGTCAGAGCGCTTCGACGCACAGCGCGAGCGGCACGCGAGCAGCGCGGCCGACGTTGAGCGGATCCGGATCGCCCGTGAGCTTCACGACGTGATCGGGCACTGTCTATCGGTGATCGTGCTGCAGGCGGGCGGTGCGCGGATGCTCGTCGGCTCGGACCCGGACCGCGCGAGGGCGGCGATGAGCGTCGTGGAACGCGCCGGGCACGAGGCGCTGGCCGAGATGCGCCACCTGCTGAGCGTGTTCCAGACCGGGCCGGAGACCGGCGAGCTGGAGCCGCAGCCAGGCCTTGCCAACATCGAAGAGCTTGTCGCTCGCACCCGCGCGGCCGGGCTCGAGACCGGGCTTCGAATTGACGGCACCCCCCGGGAGGTCTCGCCTGCGCTGGCGCTGTGCGCCTATCGGATCGTTCAGGAGGGGCTCACCAACACCATCAAGCATGCCGGAGAGGCCCGCGCGTCGGTGCGTATGAGCTGGAGTGAGGATCGGCTCGAACTCGAGATCGAGGACGACGGCCGAGGACCGCTGAAGTTGAACGGCACGGCACCGGGCCACGGCATCATCGGGATGCGTGAGCGCGCCGCTCTGCATCACGGAGTCGTGCAGCTCGAGCAGGGCAGCGCAGGCGGCTGTCTACTGCGCGCGACGCTGCCACTGCGACCGGAGGGCAAGGAGTGAACACGAGCGCTCGCACCCCGCGGCCCATGATCGACGTTCCACGTCATCGAAGACCACCGCCGCTTTCGGCGACGGCGCTCGACGGTCTGATCACGCTCGTCCTGCTGCTCGAGATCGAGCTCGAGGCATGGCT
>JAFAYP010000229.1 GCA_019240305.1 Solirubrobacterales bacterium | reverse complement strand
GCCCGAGTACGGCGCCGCCGTCGGCCTGGTGACCCGCGCCGCCCAGCGCGAGATGATCCTGCCCTCGCTGATCCCGATCCTGATCCCGTTCATCGTCGGCCTGATCAGCATCGAGGCCCTGGGCGGCCTGCTCATGGGCGTGATCGTGGTCGGTCTGTTCGTGGCCATCTCGATGACCTCGGGCGGGGGTGCCTGGGACAACGCCAAGAAGCTGATCGAGGACGGCGCGTTCGGCGGCAAGGGCTCCGAGGCGCACGCCGCCGCGGTGACCGGTGACACGGTCGGTGACCCCTACAAGGACACCGCCGGGCCGGCTATCAACCCGATGATCAAGGTGGCCAACATCGTGGCGCTGTTGATCATCCCGATCATCACCTGAGTTGCTGCGCACCCGCCTGGGTGCCCGTGCGCGAATCGTCGTGCGGATCGGTCGCATGGGTTCCGCGAGGGCACCCAGTCGGGCATCGCAGCCCCTCAGGTGGTTCGCGTCGCTCCAACAGCTTGTCGGGAGCCGGGGCGGGCCGATGGGGTGCGCGCTACAGCGCGGGCGGGATTGTCTACAGTGCTGCCTATGTTCATCCTGATCGTTGGGTCCGGGCGGGTTGGATCGGCGGTGGCCAAGCGGGCGCTTGATGCCGGGCACGAGGTTTCGGTGCTCGACTCGGACCCGCTGTCACACGAGCGGCTCGACAAGGATCAGATGACCACGTGGGAGGACGCCGGTGGGCGCTTCACGGTCAGCACCGCGCTCGAGATCGACGGGCTGATCGAGGCGGGCATCGAGCAGGCCGACGTGTTCGTGGCGGCGACCAGCGGCGACAACACGAACCTGGTGATCGCGCAGATCGCGCAGCGCCGGTTCAAGGTCAAGCGCGTGGTCGTGCGGGTAGCCGACCCCGCCCGCGCCTCCTGGTACGCCGAGCAGGGACTGCTGACGATCTGTCCGACGCAGGTCGCGATCGACGAGGCCTCTCGCGTGGTGCTGGCATGAGGGCGCCCGCCACCGCCAGCGTCGGGGAGGACCGCTCATGTACGTGATCATCGCGGGTGCGGGCAAGGTCGGCTGGAACCTGGCGCGAGAGCTGATTGCCAAGGAGCGCGAGGTGACGCTGGTCGAGTCCGACCACGCCCGCTACCGGGTGGTGGAGGAGGAGCTCGAGCACGCGGTCCAGTACGGCGACGCCACCGAGCTGTGGGTGCTCGAGCGGGCTGGCATCCAGCGCGCCGACCTGGTGATCGCCGTGACCGGCGACGACGAGGACAACATCCTGATCTGCCAGATGGCCAAGGAGAAGTACGGGGTCCAGCGGATCGTGGCCCGGGTCAACAACCCGCGCAACCTCCAGCATTTCCGGCTGCTCGACGTGCAGCCCGCCGTGTCCGCCACCGACCTGATCCTCCGGCTGATCGAGCACGAGGTGCCCGAGTACGGGCTGGTTCAGCTGCTCGCGCTCGAGGAGGAGCATCTGGAGATCATCGAACTCGAGGTGGGGCAGGGCTCGACCGCGGCGGGGCGTCGGGTTCAGGACGTCGCTCTGCCCGATGGCTCACTGATCATCTCGGTGCTGCGCGGCGGGGCGGGTTTCGTTCCCAAGGCCGACTCCGTCATCCAGCCCGGCGATCAGGTGCTTCTGATCCTCGATCCGGGGCTCGAGGCCCAGATCACGCCCCAGTTCGCTCCGAACGGCGCGAACCCGGTCGGATGACGGCCGCGCGCCACGTCGCCTACGCGCTGATCGGAGGTGGCCTGGCCGCCGGAAACTGCGCACGCTGGCTGCGGGAGTCGGGCGCCGACGGCGAGATCCTGCTCGTCGGGCGCGAATCCGATCTGCCCTACAACCGTCCGCCGTGCTCGAAGGGATACCTCCAGGGCGGCGAGGCGCGCGAGGACACCCTGTTCCGGCCGCCGGAGTGGTACGACGAGCAGCAGGTCGAGGCGCTCACCCGGGTCTCGGTCAAGTCGCTCGAGACCTCCGCTCGGAGCCTCGAGCTATCCGATGGCCAGTCGGTGAGCTTCGACCAGGGCCTGGTCGCCACCGGCGCCGGCGTCCGCCGCCTGTCGGTCCCGGGCGCCGAGCTCGAGGGCATCCACTACCTGCGGACGCTCGGCAACAGCGACTCCATCCGCGAGGACGCCTCCGGCAAGCGCGTCGTGCTGATCGGTGGCTCCTACATCGCCACCGAGGTCGCCGCCTCGCTCACCGAGCGCGGCAGTTCCTGCTCGCTGGTCATGATGGAGCCGGTCGCCCTCAGCCGTCACTTCGGCGAGCAGGCCGGTCGCTTCTTCGAGGGCCGTCTGACGGAGCACGGGATCGAGCTGCACGGCGACGACGAGCTCGACCGCTTCGAGGGCACCGGCGGCCGCGTCACGCGCGTGGTGACCAAATCCGGCCGCGAGCTCGACGCCGATGCGGTCGTGATCGGCGTGGGCGCGGTGCCCGATGTACGGCTTGCGCGCACCGCCGGCCTGGAGATCGGCGACCACGGCGGCGTGCTCGTCGACTCCCGCCTCCAGACCGCCGTCCCCGGCATCTTCGCGGCCGGCGACATCGCCGAGTACGAGAGCGTCGTCCACGGCGGCCGGCGGCTACGTGTGGAGCACTGGGACGTCGCCTTCAACCAAGGCAAGACTGCCGCCCTGAACATGCTGGGTCGCGACCAGCCGCACGACGTCGTGCCCTACTTCTTCTCCGACCTGTCCGACTGGGCTTCGCTCGAGTACGTCGGTCCGGCTGCGGAGTGGGAGACCGAGGTCGTGCGTGGCTCCATCGACGACGGCGAGTTCACGATCTTCTACCTGCAGGGCGGCCGCGTGGCGGCGGCCTTGTCCGTCGGGCGCTCCGACGACCTCGAGCACGCCCGTCGGCTTTTGAGCTCGGGCGCCGACGTGAGCGATCACGCCGGCGAGCTGCAGGACGTCTCAAGCGACCTGGCGTCGGTCTGAGCGGCTCCGCTTCTGCTGGCGTGGTCGTCGCATCAGCGGGGTCGGCATCGGCTGGGGTCCGAGTTGCCAGGCCGCCCCGCACCCGGGCACCCGCCGGGACGATGGGCGGCCCTGCGTCAGCTCCACGTTTCCGACCCGCGTAGTTCGTCGTCTGGCTGTGGCAATTCGGGCACAGCAGCTGCAAGTTCTCCAGGCGGTTGTCGTCACGCTGTCCGTTGATGTGATGTAACGCGAAGGTCAGTGGCTCGTCGCACCAGTCGGTGATGCCACAGCGTTCGCATCGGTCGTCCTTGAGTCCCTCGCGTAGCAGGCGAAGCTTCAGGTTGAAGCGCCCACGGTTCGTGTTCGCGACCAGAAGTTCGGCGATCGGTGTCGCACTGGGGCGGGCGATTATCGCGCCGCGCCTGGCGGCTTCGAACCAGCTAGCGGAGGAGAATCCGAATGTCTCCACGCACTCACGGACGGTGTGCCCAGCATCGTAAAAACGCTGAACGGCATCCCAGTCGTACCGGCGGGCGCAGCGATCGTCGATCGGGTGCCCCAAGCGTCTGACGTGATAGCTGACGGTTGCCTTGGAAACGCCAAGTCGGCGGGCGATCTCGACGTGTTGTGTCCCCGACTCGAGCAGCGCGGCAACCTGCGCTCGGGTGCTCGAGGCGGAACGGGATGGCGCCGACGGTGGGTCGGGAGCAGGCGGGCCGTTCGCCACCGCTGAATCTGCCCCTTCGTCTGCCTGGCGTCGCAGGTGATAGCTCACCGTCGCGGGGGCGACCTCGAGGTGTCTCGTAATGGCACGCTGGCTAAGCCCGGCCGCCCGCAGGCGTGCGATCTGTTCTCGGATATCGGACACGAACAGATGTTCGCATAGGGCCCGGAGGGACGGTCGTGAACATGCGAACGACCGCTGACTCCTCACCTATACTCGACGTCAGTCTGGACAGCCCTAAGCACTGGGGAATGGTGTAATGGCAGCACGCGACGCTCTGGACGTCGAAGTTGGGGTTCGAGTCCCTGTTCCCCAGTTCTAACCGTCAGCGGTTCCCGGACGCTGCGCTGTACGTATTGAGGCCGTCCGGCGTGGGCTGAGGGGCCTCGCCCGGGGTAGACCGCATGTATGCCCGTCGTCGCCGAAGTGATTGCCGTGCTGGCAATGCTCGCGGCGCTTGCCGCGACTTTCGCGACGTACCCGGCTTTGTGGCGGAGCTTCCGGGATGAGTGGCGGCGCATCCCGCCCGAGAGGAGGCCTCGCGCCATCGACTGGGGCAGCACGGCACTTGCCCTTGCCACCCTCGCGGCGGTGTTGGTGATCGTGGCTCCTTGGGGTCGCGCCGACCTCGCCCTCATCATCCTCATCGGCATCGGCGGGCAGATGCTCGTGGTCCTGGTCGCTGTTGGACTCCAGGCAGTCCAGGACACGCGGCGAGCCAGCAGGCCTCGTCGCAAAAGCGGCCACTCACTACGCGACGAATGACGGCGCGCCCAAGTTCATAGCCAGACCGATACGGGCAGGGAAACAAGGGACGAGGGGCTGCGTAGGCAAGGTTCGAGATGCGCATCGTGGCGGGGCCGCCGGATTCAGCCGTGGTGTGATAGGTTCGCGTCACGAAGCGGCCGTTTTTGACCGGTTCCCGTCCAAAAACAAGATCGAGCGCTAGAGGGAGGCGCAAGATGCTTCATATGCGTGATCGCCGATCCGTCCGTCGATCTACCTCGGGGGCTTCGGGGCGGTGGCGTCCACGCTTGCTTGGGGCCGCGACGGTTGGCTGCGCGGCCATCGTGGCGATGACGGTGGCGCCCGGAGCCGGGGCCGCGACGAGCCATCGGGTTGGGCGGGCGCACCAGACGAGCGCGCAGTGCCCATGGGTCGGCTCGAGCCAGCCCATCGCCCAGCGGGTCGCTGAGCTGATGGGGCAGATGAGCGTGAGCGACGAGGACTTCCTGGTCGAAGGCCACGGCACGACCAACGAGGGTCCGAACCCATCGCCCAACCCGTACGTGTTCTGGATGCCGGGGATTTCCTCGCTGTGCATACCGGATCTGGGCGAGGAGGACGGGCCGGCCGGTGTGGCCGATCAGCTCACCGGCGTGACCCAATTGCCGGCGGGGGTCGATCTCGCCGCGACGTTCGACCCGAGCCTGGCGCATCAGTACGGCCAGGTGATCGGGCAGGAAGAACTCGGCAAGGGCGCGGCGGTCAACCTCGGGCCGACCGTGAACATCGATCGCGATCCGCGGTGGGGCCGGTCGTTCGAAGCGTTCACCGAGGACCCGTACCTCAACTCGTCTCTCGCCACCGGCGAGATCGACGGCGTGCAGAGCACCGGTGAGATGTCGCAGGTGAAGCACTTCGACGCGTACAACAACGAGACGAACCGCAACACGCCGCAGGACGACGTGATCGTCAGCCAGCGGACGCTGCACGAGATCTACATGCCGGCGTTCGAGGCGGCGGTCAAGCAGGCGAAGGTCGCGTCGGCGATGTGCGCCTACTCGGTGGTGAACGGCAGCTTCAGCTGCCAGAACCGCTACCTGCTGACCAGCGTGCTCAAGGAGGAATGGGACTTCCCGGGATTTGTCACCTCCGACTACGGTGCCCTGCACGACACGCTGGGTGGCGCGCTGGCCGGCCTCGATCAGGAGCAGCCGTTCAACACGTTCTTCGGGGCCCCGCTCGAGAACGACGTGAACAACGGCACGATCTCGCGGTCGATCCTGAACACGATGGTGCAGCGGATCCTCACCGAGATGTTCCGCTTCGGCCTGTTCGACCACCCGCTGGCGCCGACGACCGGCGCCACGGTGACCACGCCGGCGCACCAGGCGCTCGGCACGCAGGTCGCCGACACCGGCACCACGCTGCTCAAGAATGACAACGGCACCCTGCCGCTGCCGCGGGATCACGCGGGCACGGTGGCGGTCATCGGGCCGTCGGCTTCCGCGTCCCCGACCTACGGCGGCGGCGGTAGCGCGTACGTGGTCCCGTCCCAGACCGTGACCCCGCTCCAGGGCATCCAGGCCGCGGCCGGGTCGGGCACCAGCGTGGTCTACCAGCAGGGCCTGCCCACCGACGCGTCGCTGCCACCGATCCCGGCCTCGGCGCTCAGCCCCGCCTACCCGGCCGGTGGCACCCCGTACGGCGGGAGCTACACGGGCACGCTGACCGCGCCTGAGACCGGCACGTACGTGCTGGCGGTGACCAACCCGTGCGGCTGCTACACGCCGACCTACCTCTCGCTGAACGGTCA
Organism: Solirubrobacterales bacterium; assembly: GCA_019240305.1. Taxonomy (GTDB): domain Bacteria; phylum Actinomycetota; class Thermoleophilia; order Solirubrobacterales; family Solirubrobacteraceae; genus Palsa-465. The sequence goes on along the minus strand of JAFAYP010000229.1, from coordinate 2,689 downwards.
GCAGATCCTGGACAACCCGAGTACACCGCCGGTCAACGTGTACTCGGTGGCAGTCAACCTCGTCGGGGGCCAGAAGTACACGCTCCAGATCTCGGGCGCCTCGAGCGTCCTGGCCTGGGGCACGCCCTCGGCGCTCAAGCCGGGCATCGACCAGGCCGTGGCCGCGGCGAAGTCGGCCTCCAACGCGGTGGTCGTCGTGTCCGACGACACCGAGTCCGAGGCCACCGATCGGCTCAGCCTGAACCTGCCCTCGGCCCAGGACGAGCTGATCTCCAAGGTGGCGGCGGCCAACCCGCACACCACCGTGGTGATCGACGCCGGCGCGCCGGTGGCCATGCCGTGGGTCGGCCAGGTCGGCGCGGTGCTCGACGCCTGGTATCCGGGCCAGTCGAGCGGCACCTCGCTGGCCCGCGTGCTGTTCGGCCAGGTCAATCCGAGTGGGCACCTGCCGGTCACCTTCCCGACCAGCCTGTCGCAGGTCCCGGCATCCAGCCCGTCACAGTTCCCGGGTGTGAACGGGCAGCTGCAGTACTCCGAGGGGCTCCAGGTCGGCTACCGGTGGTACGACGCCAACAACGTGACGCCGCTGTTCCCGTTCGGCTTCGGTCTGTCCTACACGCGGTTTCGCTTCAGCGATCTGCGCGTGGGTCCGATCGCGAGTGACGGCGTGAGCGACGTGCAGGTCTCGGCTCGGATCACCAACGTCGGTGATCGGTCCGGCGCGGACGTAGCCCAGCTCTACCTGGGTGATCCGTCGGCGACGGGTGAGCCGCCGCGCCAGCTGGTCGATTTCCAGCGGGTGTCGCTCGGTCCGGGCGAATCGACGCGCGTGCGGTTCACAATCACCCCGCGTGACACATGGTGGTGGGATGAGAACGCCAACGGCTGGAGTCAGAGTGCCGGTGCCTACCGCGTGTACGTGGGTGACTCCTCGGCGCCGAGGGATCTGCCGCTGCGCGCCGGGTTCTTCATGTTCCGCACGCCCGGTGCCCGGCAGGTCGTGGTCAGCGCCCCCGGCGCCATGAAGCCGGGGACGACCTACACGGTTCGGGTGACGCTGACCGCGGCCGGTAACGAAACGCTCCGCGACGTGCGCATCGCCCTCCAGCTCCCCGAGGGCTGGTCGGCGCAACCGGTGGGCCGCACGTCGTTCCGGCGGGTCCGTCCGCGGAAGGCTCCGGTGGCGACGTTCAGGGTGACGCCGCCGAGCTGGGAGCCCGCCACCAACCAGGTCGTGCACGCCACCGCGGACCTCGGTCCCGACGCTCAGCGCGAAGCCGGCGTCACGGTCGCCGTGGGCTGACTGAAGTGGCGCGTCACCGGTCCGCGCGGCCGGTGACGCGCCGGATCTCCCCGGGAGCACGGCCGGGAGGTCAGCTCAGCACTCGCTGTTCGGTCCCAGCCCGCCCGGAAGGCCTTCGATCTTGACCGCGAGTCGCTCGCCTGGGCGCTGCGCAACGCCGAAGAGGGCCTCGTGACGAGTGCCCTGAGCCGGACGCCCGTCAGCGCGGATAACCAGTCCATCCGAAAGGTGGGTCGGCTCGAGCCTCGCCGTCGATGCACCGAGTTTGTCGCAAGTGGCCCGACGCATTCCGAACATCTTTCCGTGCAACTGGCTATCCATTTCGCTCCCCCAATTTTGGGCGATGACCATCCAGCCGCGCTGACCGGATCGGGCGCAGGCACGTGGTCAACCCCGCACTCGACGAGCGGTCGCTGCCGAGACCTGAGTTAGCCCCCCCTAGCGTGGCCAACGCCACACTCGACCCACGGCCGATGCCGAGTGCGGGGTTGGCAACGCAGCGGGGCGAGCGGTACCTGTCGCCGCAAGCCGGGGCTCCCCTGTCGCATAGCGTTGTGATGCGAACCGGGGTCTGCGGGCGTGCAGGGCGTAGGTTGGCCGGCATGAATGATGCGGCCTCCAACCTTGATGACGTCCTTGCGCAGCTCTTGGACCGGGAGCCCATCTTTCACCGTCCGCATCTCGGCACGACGCGCGCCGACTACGAGGCCCAGACGGCCGATGACTTCTGGGAGGCTGGCGCCTCTCGACAGGTTTATGGACGCGACCACGTTCTCGACTCGCTGGTGCGCCGCGGGAAAGTCCCGGGCGATGAGTATTGGACCATCAGCGATGCGAGCTGCCGCCCTCTTGGCGACCGCACCTACGCGCTGACCTACCAGCTCGACCATGGCGGATAGCTCGCCGGCTTATCACATCGCTATGCGACACACGGGCCGGGGCAAGCACCGTCTGGCCCTCGTCAGGGCAACGAAGTCGATACCCGGCTCCGCGGAAAGGCCCCGGCGATCATTCAGGCCGATAACGGCCGCCCGCGGCACCGCAGCCGATCGAGCCTCGCGGAGCCGGTCCCCCGAAGCTGGACAGGCCACGAGTCTAGGATTTGCGCGCTCGGGGCGCGGACGCTCCCCACGCGGAGGGCGCACGACCTCCCCAAAGGTCCGGGAGCGGCTTGCCAGCCCACCGGGGCGCGCTAGCGTCCGGCGTCGGGACGAGTCCACGGAAAGGAGCTCGATCATGGCGCGCATCGCATGCGCGAACGCGGGCAGGAAGCTCGTACCGCCGACGGCCTTGGTGACTGCCGCACTGTTGATCTTGGCCAGCGGCGCCAGCGCGTCCGAGGGCGTTGCCGTGCGCACCCCATCGCTCGCTTTCGGGCGAGGCGTC
>JAFAYP010000185.1 GCA_019240305.1 Solirubrobacterales bacterium | reverse complement strand
CTGTACCGCCCGGGCGCCATGGACCAGATCCCGACCTACGCCCGCGGCAAGCACCAGCCGGACGCGATCACCTACCCGGACGAGCGGCTGCGGCCGATTCTCGAGGCGACCAAGGGGGTGATCCTCTACCAGGAGCAGGCCATGCAGATCGCCAAGGACATCGCGGGCTTCAGCGGTGCCAAGGCGGATGACCTCCGCAAGGCGATCGGCAAGAAGAACCGCGAGGCGATGGCCAAGCTCAAGCCGGAGTTCGTGGCCGGCTGCCGTGCGTCGGGCACCAGCGAGCACGTGACCGAGTGGCTGTGGACGACCAATGAGCGCTCGGCGGACTACAGCTTCAACCGCTCACACGCCGCCTGCTATGCGCTGATCGCCTACCGGACGGCCTGGCTGAAGGCCAACTACCCGGCCGAGTACATGGCCGCGCTGATCTCATCGGTGATGGACACCAAGGACAAGGTGCCGTTCTTCGTCGCCCAGGCCGAGCAGATGGGGATCTCGATCCTTCCGCCCGACGTGAACCTCTCAGACCACGAGTTCGTGGTGGTCGACGGCACCATCCGCTTCAGCCTGGACGCGGTCAAGGGCGTCGGCTATCAGGCGGTCGAGGCGATCAAGCGCGCGCGCGGCGATTACGACCCTCCCGTCCGACCCTTCCTCAACCTGTTCGACTTCTGCGCGCGGGTGGACAGCCGGGCGGTCAACAAGAAGGCGATCGAGGCGCTGATCAAGTGCGGCGCGTTCGGCTCGACGGGGGCCACCCGCAAGGGCATGCTGATGATGCTCGAGCAGGCGCAGGGCGCGGGGCAGAAGGCCCAGCAGGACGCGCTGATCGGCCAGGGGTCGATATTCGATCTCGAGCCCGCCGGCCCCTCCGCCGGCGGCGCGAGCGACGGCGGGGCCTTCGTGACCCCCAGCCACGCCCCGATTCCGGCCGTCGAGTTCGACCGGGCCGAGCTGCTGGCCGCCGAGAAGGAGTCGATCGGGCTGTTCATCTCGGCCCATCCGCTCAAGGAGGTCAGAGCTGCGCTCAACGCCCGGGTGGAGTGCCCGCTCGCCGAGTTGCCCGGCCGCAAGGACGGCGACTGGGTGACGGTCGGCGGGATGATCGCCGAGAACAAGACGATCCGGACCAAGAAGGGCGATCCGATGATGTTCGCGACGCTCGACGACCTCGAGGCCTCGGTCGAGCTGCTCGTGTTCGGCAACGTGCTAAGCACCGCGCGCGAGCAGCTGGCGCCCGACTCGATCGTGCTCGTCCGCGGCCGAGTCGACCACAAGGATCGGGAGACCACGTGCATCGTCGTGCAGCAGGTCGAGCGCTTCGAGCCCTCCGCGGAGGAGGTGGCCGCGGCGGCCGAGGAAGCGGCGCGCCGCCCGGTACGTCCGAGCTCGCTGCGCCTCCGGCTCGACGCCACGGCGCTCGCCGCCACGGTGCTGTGCGAGCTGAAGGACGTGCTGGCCGGCTTCCCCGGCGAGTCCGAGGTGGTGATCGAGCTGAGCACTTCGGTGGGGGAGCGCCGCCTCAAGCTGGGCTCCGACTTCCGGGTCGCTCACGGTCCCGGCTTGCACGCCGAGCTCGAAGCGCTACTGGGCGATGCGATCCTCCCGGGGGCGGGTAGCGAGGCGCACAACGTGAGCGCCGAGAGCGAGCGCCGGCGCGCCAGCGTGGCCTGAGGGCCGGCCCGTCGGATCCTGACAGCGCGCTGTCAAAACGTCCCGCGGGTTTTGCTCTGGGTCGCTTTGCGGGAAGCTTCCCGGCGTGCTCGACCTACCCGAGGGCATCACCGCCTGCCTGTTCGACCTGGACGGGGTGCTCACCCAGACGGCCAAGGTGCACGCCAAGGCGTGGAAGCAGATGTTCGACGAGTATCTGCGTGCCCGGGCCGAGCGCTCCGGCGAGCCGTTCCGGGAGTTCGCGGTCCCCGAGGACTACGAGGAGTACGTGGACGGCAAGCCGCGGCGCGACGGCGTCAGCTCGTTCCTGCGCTCGCGCGGTATCGAGCTGGCGCTCGGCACGCCCGACGATCCCCCCGACGCGGACACCATCTACGGCCTGGGCACGCGTAAGAACGACCTCGTCCTGAAGCTCATCCACGACGACGGCGTGGAGCCCTACGACGGCTCGGTCCGCTTCGCCGAACAGGCCCGCCGGCAAGGGCTGCGCACCGCGGTGGTGTCCTCGAGCACGAACTGCCGCGACGTGCTGGCGGCCGCCGGCATCGAGCACCTGTTCGAGGCGCGGATCGACGGGGTGGTGGCCGAGCGCGAGCACCTCGCCGGAAAGCCGGCGCCCGACACCTTCCTGGCCGGTGCCCGTGCGGTGGGCGTGCAGGCCGCGCAGGCCGCGGTGTTCGAGGATGCGCTGGCCGGGGTCGAGGCGGGACGGGCGGGAAGCTTCGGCTGGGTGATCGGCGTGGACCGGACCGGCCACGCCGACGCGCTGCGCCGCCACGGCGCCGATGTGGTCGTCCAGGATCTCGCGGAGCTGCTGGAGAAGCGCGCGTGATCGGCGACGACGTGTTCACGGTCGAGCCGTGGTGCATCACCGAGCGCGAGCTGCACCTCGACCTGCTCGCCCAGACCGAGTCGATCTTCGCCCTGTCCAACGGCCACATCGGCCTGCGGGGGAACCTCGACGAGGGTGAGCCGGCGGGCTCGCCCGGCACCTACCTCAACAGCTTCCACGAGAAACGCCCGCTGCCCTACGCCGAGTCCGCCTACGGCAACCCGGAGGCCGGCCAGACGATGATCAACGTCACCAACGGCAAGGTGTTCCGCGTGCTCGTGGACGATGAGCCGTTCGATGTGCGCTACGGAAAGCTGGTACACCACGAGCGCACGCTCGATCTGCGCGAGGGCGTGCTGCGGCGCGATCTGGAGTGGATCTCGCCGGCCGGGCAGAAGATCCACATCCGCTCCACGCGGCTCGTGTCCTTCGTACATCGTTCGATTGCCGCGATCGTGTTCGAGGTCGAGGCTCTGGACGAGTCGGCCCGCATCGGCGTCCAGTCCGAGCTGGTGGCCAACGAGCCCGTCGAGATCACTGGCGATGGTCTCGACCCTCGGGAGGCGGCGGCCCTCGAGGCGCCCCTCGTCTCCGAGGAACACTACGTCCAGCACCAGCGAGTCACGCTCGTGCACCGGACGCGCGCGAGCGGCCTGCGCATGGCCGCAGGCATGGATCACGTGGTCGAGGGTCCGGATGGGACGGTGACCGCGGCCGAGAGCGGCCCGGATCTGGGGCGGCTCACGATCAGCACCGAGCTTGGAGCGGGTGAGACGCTCCGGATCGTGAAGTTCCTCTCCTACGGGTGGTCGAGCCAGCGCTCGCTGCCCGCGCTGCGCGACCAGGTGCACCTGGCGCTGGCATCCGCGCGCCGCACCGGCTGGGACGGCCTCGTCAAGGCGCAGCGCGAGTACCTGGCCGACGTGTGGGAGCGGGCCGACATCGAACTGGACGGCGATCCGGCGGTGCAGCAGGCCGTGCGCTTCGCGCTGTTTCACGTAATCCAGGCGGCGGCCCGAGCGGAGCTCCGCGCGATACCGGCAAAGGGACTCACCGGAAGCGGTTACGACGGTCACACCTTCTGGGACATGGACGCCTACACGCTGCCCGTGCTCACCTATTCGCTGCCCCACGCGGCCCGTGACGCGCTGCTCTGGCGCCATTCCACGCTCGAGCTCGCCGAGGCACGCGCGAAGGAGCTCGGCCTCAAGGGCGCGACGTTCCCGTGGCGCACGATCCGGGGCCAGGAATGCTCGGCCTACTGGCCGGCCGGCACGGCCGCCTTCCATATCAACGGCGACGTCGCCGACGCCGTGCGGCGATACCTGTTCGCCACCGACGATCAGGAATTCGAGGTCGGACCCGCACTCGAGCTGCTCGTGTCCACCGCCCGGCTGTGGCGCTCGCTCGGCCATCACGACGCGCAGGGGGGCTTCCGGATCGAGCGGGTCACCGGCCCCGACGAGTACACCGCGCTGGTCGACAACAACGTGTACACCAACCTGATCGCGGCGCGCAACATGGAGGTCGCGGCCGAAATGGCCGTGCGTCACATGCGCCACGCCGCCGAGCTCGGCGTGACCGAGGAGGAGGTGGCCAGCTGGCGCGACGCCGCCGCCGCGATCGTCGTCCCGTTCGACCAGCACGCCAAGATCACCCAGCAATGCAACGGGTTCAGCCGCCTGCGGCCGTGGGACTTCGATGCCACGCCGCCCGACGACTACCCGCTGCTCCTGCACTACCACAACTACATCCTGTACTCGAGCCGGGTGGTCAAGCAGGCCGATCTGGTGTTCGCCATGTACCTGTTCGGCAACCGCTGGGACGAGGAGCAGCGGGCGCGCGACTTCGCCTTCTACGAGAGCGTCACCGTGCGCGACTCCTCGCTCTCGGCCGCGATCCAGGGCGTGGTGGCGGCCGAGGTCGGGCACCTCGATCTGGCCTGGGACTACCTCACCGAAACCGCCTTCATCGACCTGCGCGACCTTGCCTTTAACACCCGCGACGGTGTGCATCTGGCCTCGCTCTCAGGCGTCTGGCACGTCGTCGTCGCCGGCTTCGGCGGCATGCGCGACGACGGCGACACGCTGCGCTTCGCCCCCCGGCTGCCCTCGCGGCTGACGCGCCTCACGTTCGGCGTGCTCTACCGGGGCCGGCGACTACGCGTCGAGGTGCACGCCGAGCACGCCACCTATGAGCTGCTGCACGGCGACTCCCTGGAGTTCCTCCACCACGGCGAGCCGGTGACCGTGAGCACCGAAGCGCCACTCACCTGCTCGGTCCCACCGGCACCCAACCGCCCGCCCCCGCAGTTCCCGGCCGGCCGGCACCCCGGCCTGCGACCCAGTTAGCCGCGCGCGCTACGGCTGTGGGCGGCTGCACCCTCCCCAGACGGTGCAATCGTGTGCATAATCCTCCAGCCATGGCGATGAGAAAGCTGAGCCTTGAAGGCCCGGCGACTTTGCGAGACGTGGCTCGGGTGGCGGGTGTGCACCCGGGCACCGTGTCTCGCGCGCTCAACCCGCAGACCCGCGGCCTGGTCAACGAGCGCACGGCCCGGCGGGTGCTGGAGGCCGCCCAGGAGCTCGGCTATCGCCCCAACCCGATCGCGCGCGGCCTGCGCACCAATCGCTCGAACACGATCGGCGTGCTCGTGCCCGACCTGATGAACCCGCTGTTCGCCGCGGTGGTCCGCGGGATCGAGGACGGGCTGCGCGAGGCCGGCTACACGCCGCTGATCGCCAACACCGACAACGACGCCGAGCGTGAGCAGGTCGCCTACGAGGCGATGAACGCGCGGCAGGTCGATGGGTTCATCGCCGCCACCGCCCGGCGCGACCACTGGCTCCTGGCCGACGATGCCCGGACCGGCGTCAAGCTCGTGCTGGTCAACCGGCGGGTCGACAGCGACGCGCTGCCGGCGGTCACCGGCGACGACCACGAGGGGATCCGCCTGGCCGTCGAGCACCTGGTCAGGCTCGGTCATCGGCGCATCGCCCACGTGGCCGGCTCCCAGTCGCTCTACACCGGGTGGTCGCGACACCAGGGCTTCCTCGATGCGATGCGCTCCGAGGGCCTCGAGGCCGATCCCGATCTGATCGTCTACAGCCAGGGCTTCACGGTGCGCGAGGGCGGCCGCTGCTGCGGTGAGCTCCTGGAGCGCGGGCGAGAGTTCACCGCGGTCGTGGCCGGCAATGACCTGCTGGCGCTGGGCTGCTACGACGCGCTCGAGCAGCGTGGCCTGCGCTGTCCCGAGGACGTGTCGGTGGTCGGCTACAACGACATGCCGTTCGTGGACCGCTTCCGGCCACCGCTGACCACCGTGCGGGTTCCGCACTACGAGCTCGGGGCCACCGCCGCCGCGTTGATGCTCGAGCAGTTGCGCGGGCGGGACCTGCCGCCCCGGCAGTTGCTGCTCGCTCCAGAGCTGGTGGTCCGCGGATCCACCGCAAGCAGATCTCAACACGTCGTCCCTTGACACCTCATAACCGCGTCGATAGGGTCGCACACGATTGCAGCAAACGTTTGCAGTCCGGTTTTTCCGCCGCGCGCCCTGTCGGTGCAGCGGCTGGCGAACCGGCCTGCATCCATCGGTATCCGCACGTCGAGGCAACCCCGCGCGGGGAGGAGAGCGTCCAGATGACTAGGCAAAGGGCTTGGATGTCGTCGATCGTGGCCGTGGCCGCCGTCGCGGCGCTGGCCGGATGCGGGGGATCCAGCAGCAGCAGCAGCAGTGCGTCGAGCACGAGCGGTGCCTCGAGCTCAGGCGGCTCGAGCAGCAGCTCGAGCGGAGCCGCAAAGGGATCGCCGATCGTGATCGGTGCGTCGCTGTCGCTGTCCGGGGACTTCGCCTCCGACGGCCAGAACTTCAAGCAGGGCTACACGCTGTGGGCCGACGACATCAACAAGGCGGGCGGCCTGCTCGGCCACCCGGTCAAGCTCGACATCGTCTCCGACGCGAGCAGCCCCGCCCAGGTGGTGACCAACTACCAGAAGCTGATCTCCTCCGACCATGCGCAGCTCGTCTTCGGACCGTTCTCGACGCTCCTCACCGTGCCGTCCTCCAAGGTCGTCAACCGCTACGGCTACGCCTTCGTCGAAGGCGCCGGCGGCGCGCCGGCCGCGTTCGGCAACGGGCTGCACAACATCTTCGACGTGAGCCTCCCGGTCATCGACAACCTCGTGCCGTTCGCCAAGTGGGTCGCCTCGCTGCCCGCCGCGCAGCGGCCGAAGACCGCGGCGTACGCCACTAGCGACGACCCGTTCACCCAGCCGCAGATTCCGCTCGCGCAGAAGATCATGAGCGCGGCCGGGGTCAAGACCGTGTACAGCAAGGTGTTCCCGGCCGAGGTGACCGACTACGCCCCGATCGCCAGCGCGGTCGCGAGCGCGAAAGCCGACGTCGTGGTGCTCGGCTCGGTCGATGTGCCGACCGCGTCCGCCTTCGTCCACGCGTTCATCCAGCAGCACTACAACCCGAAGGCGTTCATCGCCACCGCCGGCCCCGATCAGGGGGCGCCGTTCGTAAAGGCGGTCGGCGGCAACGCCAACGCCGCGGGCATCATGTACCCGAACGGCTGGTACCCCGGCTACAACAACGCCCAGAGCCAGCAGATGGTCAGCGAGTACGTGGCCAAGTACGGCGGG
>JAFAYP010000166.1 GCA_019240305.1 Solirubrobacterales bacterium | reverse complement strand
CACCTGACCAAGATCCGCGAGGCCTACGAGCAGATCGCGGGCATCGTCGCCCGGGCCCAGGCCGAGGGCGTGTTCCGGCCGGAGATCACGCCGGAGTTCGGTGCGCTGGCCTTCTACGGCTCAATCGAGCAGGTGCTCACCCGGTGGATCTTCGACCGCGACCGGGTCGCCGACGACGAGCTCGACGCGGCCAAGACGATGATCGTCGAGACGATCTGCCGCGGACTCGAGCGCGACGCCGGAGCCCCAGCGGCGGCCGCCGCCTCCGCGTCTGATTGAATCCTTGGCGATGACTGAGAGCCCGTTGATCAAGCGCCTGCTCTGGTCGGGCTTGCTCGCCGGAACCGGCGCGCTCGCGACGCTCGTGTCGACCCGCGTGGCCAGCATGATCTGGATGCGCGTGTTCGGCGAAGAACCGCCCGAGTGACCGAAGACACCCTGACCTCGACCGGGCAGCCCACCGTGGAGGACTCCCTGGGCACGACCGGCGGCCCGTCCGTACAGGAGCGAGCCGCCACGCTGGCCAGTGATCGTCCCGAAATCGCCGTGGGTGCCGCCTTCGGCGGCGGGCTGCTGCTCGCCCTGATCCTCAAGCGCCTTGGCTCCTAGCAACGGTAAGCCAGACAACCTCGTAAACGTCGTCAGCGAGGTCTCCGATCGGGTCAGCAACCTGGTCCGCGAGGAGATCGAGCTGGCCAAGGTCGAGGTCACCCGCAAGGCCACCAGCCTGCTCAAGGGCACGGTCGCGATCGCCGCCGGCGCGGTGTTCGGCGTGTTCGCGATCGTGATGGGACTCGAGGCGGCCGCCTGGGCAATCAACACGGTTCTCGTCCCGGGCGCGGGGAACCTCTGGCTGGGCTTCCTGATCGTGTTCGGCGTCCTGGCCGTCCTCGCCGTGCTGGCCTTCACCACGGCCACCCGGCTGCTCAAGCGGGGTGCTCCGCCCACGCCGACCATGGCGATCGACGAGGCCAAGCGGATCCGCGAGACGGTTGCGGCCAAGAGCGAGGTCGAGGCCTGATGCCCACCCGCAGTCCCGAGGAAATCCGAGCCTCGATCGAGCAGAACCGCCACGAGCTCGGGCACTCGCTCGAGAAGCTCCGCCAGGAGGTCACCGCGCTCACCGATTGGCGCGGGCAGATCCGCCAGCACCAGCGCGAGGTGCTGATCGGGGCCGCCGTGACCGGATTCGTGATCGGTGGCGGGATCGCCGCGCTCGGCGCGCTGGCCTTCGGCGGCCGGCGCCGGCGCGAGCGCCAGCGCCAGCGCGGCCGCTAGCCGGCGGGCGCCGCCGGTGGCGACGCTGTATCGCTGCTCGACCCCGACCAACTGGCTGTGTCCCTGTGGCCGGGTGGCCCGGGCGCTCGCGCGGGACGGAATCCCGTTTGATCAGGTACTCGTGCCCCAGCGCCGCTCACGCCGGCCCGAGGTGGAGGCGCTGACCGGGCAGCGGCGGGTGCCGGTGCTGGTCATCGAGGGCGAGGCGATCTGCGACTCGCGGCGGATCATCGAGCACCTCGAGTACCGGCGCACGGTCGACTAGCGCGCCGGATCCACGACCCACTTGGCCGCGCGGCCCGACGTGGGGCTCGCCAGCGCGGCCTGGAGCTCGGTGAGCGAGATGGTCGGGCCGAGAAGCGTTCGCCAGGGGACGGCGCCGCTCGCCAGCGCCGCCAGTGCCCGGTCGACGTCGGATCGGTCGTGGTGGAAGGCCCCGCGCAGCTCGAGCTCCTCGTAGTGGAGCGGTCCGGGATCGAAGCTGACCTCGCTGCCGGTCGGGCAGCCGCCGACCAGCACCACGACCCCACCCGGTGACGCCGCCTCGGCGGCGTCGCGCCAGGCCGTGGGACGGCCCACCGCCTCGAACACCAGCCCGTGGCTGTCCAGGCGCGTGGCCGGCCTGGCTCCGAGCTCGGCCGCCTGGGCCTGTCGTTCGGGATGCGGATCGGCGACAGTCACCGAGCGGCCCTGGGCGATGAGCAGCGCGGCCAGCATCAGCCCCATCGGGCCGCCACCGACGACGCCCACCTCGGAGGCGTCGCTCCCGCGATCGACGGCGTGAACCGCCGCGGCCAGCGGCTCGGCCATGGCTGCCGCGGGCGCTGGGATCTCGTCGGGGATGGGGTGAAGCGCCGCCTCGGGAGCGGCGATGTACTCGGCGAAGCCGCCGAGCACCCAGTCGGGGTCGCGGCAGATCTGCGCGCGCCCCGATCGGCAGGGTGGGCAGGCGCCGCAGGCGACCGAGTCCGAGACGAGTACCCGCTGCGAGGTGTCGGTGCGCGTGCCGGCCGTCTCGTGTCCGAACGCGCACGGATACGGCCCGAGCACGCGGTGGCCGTGGCGCCACATCTTGGCATCGGTGCCGCAGGTGGTCGCGGCGTCGACGCGCACGACGATCTCGGCGCCGCCTTCGGGATCCGGGACCGTCTCGACGCGCAGGTCCTGCGGGCCGTACAACAGGGCGGCCCTCACGGCTGGACGATGACCTTGAGCGCGCTCGCGGTGCGCTGGAGATCGAGTGCCCGGGCGGTCTCCTCGAGCGGCAGGCGGTGGGTGATCAGCGGGCGGGGATCGATCTGCCCTCTGGCGATCAGCTCGAGCGCAGCCTGCATGTCGCGCGGGCCGGCCGAATAGCTTGCGGTCACGGTTAGCTCGCGCAGGAACGACTCGGCGCCGTCGAGCGGCAGCGGTGCGCCGGGCGCGGGGGGCGCGTACAGGCACAGCGTGCCGCCCGGCGCGGTGGCGCGGGCGGCGGCGGCGATCGCGTCGGGCCTGGGGGTGCAGACGATCGCCACGTCGACCAGCTCGTTGCCGTGGCGCTCCGCCCCCCAGGCCTCGGCCAGCTCGAGCCGCTCGGGACGCGGCTCGCGCACCCACACCGCCTCGACGCCGCGCGCGTGGGCGGCGGCGATCTGGAGCAGTCCGTTGACGCCGGTCCCGACGACCAGCAGGCTGTCGCCGGCATGCAGCCCCGCGCGCTCCTGGGCGCGCAGCACGCAGCCGAGCGGCTCGACGAACGTGGCCGTGGCCGGGTCGAGGTGCGCGGGGAGCTCAAGCAGCTCGGCGGTCAGCTCGGCCGAGATCCGTACCTGTTCGGCGAAGCCGCCGGGGTCCAGGCGCGTGGCGCGGAAGCGCTCACACAGCGTCTCGTGCCCGCGCCGGCAGCGACGGCACTCGCCGCAGGGCGTGTGATGGTGGATGGCCACGGCCGTGCCGGGAGCCGGGGCGAGCGCGCCGGCCCCGACCGCGGCGACCGTCCCGACCAGCTCGTGCCCGAGCACGGCCGGTAAGCGCGGGCCGACGTACCAGTCGGTCACGTCGGACGCGCACACCCCGCAGGCGAGCACCCGGCAGACGACCTCGCCCGGACCGGGGTCGGGATCGGGTTCCTCCTCGATCCGGACGTCGTCGGGGGCGAAGGACCGCGCGACCCGCATCACACGGAGATCATCGGCGGCCGCATCACCCCAAGCTCGGTGACCAGCGCGCTCACCAGCGCGGCCGGCGTCACATCGAAGGCCGGATTGCGCGTGGGGGTGCCCGGAAGCGTGAGCGCCCGTCCGGCGGCCGAACGAACCTCCTCGCCGTCGCGCTCCTCGATCGCGATGTCCGCTCCGGTCGGCGTGGCCGGGTCGATCGTGCTGGTGGGGCCGGCGACCACGAACGGAATGCCGGCGGCGTGTGCGGCCAGGGCCAGGCCGTAGGTGCCGACCTTGTTGGCCACGTCGCCGTTGGCCGCCACCCGGTCACAGCCCACGATGACCGCGTCCACCGCGCCGGCCGCGATCAGCCCGGGCGCGGCGGAGTCGACGACCAGCTCGTGGGCGATGCCCAGGCGGGCCAGCTCGTACACGGTGAGCCGGGCGCCCTGGAGCAGCGGCCGGGACTCGGTGGCGATCGCCTTCTGGAGGCTTCCGCGGTCGGCCAGCTCGGCGATCACGGCCAGCGCGGTGCCGCGTCCGGGAGCGGCCAGCGCGCCGGTGTTGCAGTGGGTGAGGATCCGGCCGGCGCCGCTCAGCACCTCAGCTCCGTGGACGGCAATCGCCGCGCTGGCTGCCTCCTCCTGCGCTTCGATCGCGCGGGCCTCGCTCAGAGCGGCGCCGGCCGGGTCGCTGGCGGCCGTCTGCACCGCCGCGCGGACCCGGTCGACCGCCCCGAACAGGTTGACGGCGGTGGGACGGGCGGCGCACAGGCTTTCGCAGGCGCGCTCGAGCGCGTCCGGCCCGGGATCGCGTGCGAGCTCGAGCGCGACGCCGTAGGCGGCGGCCACGCCGATCA
>JAFAYP010000128.1 GCA_019240305.1 Solirubrobacterales bacterium | reverse complement strand
CCCGCCCGGTCGCCGACTCGATCGCGTGCGCTCCCCGCGCCAGGTCGTCCTGGACGGCCCGCCGGCTGAGCACCGGCTGGGGTCGATGGCGATACCCGTGCAAGGCGACGAGATGCCCGCGCTCGGCGATCTCGGCGGCCAGCGCCGGGCGGCGCTCGACCTGCTCGCCGACCAGGAAGAACGTCGCCTGGATCCCGGCCTCCTCGAGCACGGCCAGCACCGCCGGCGTGCCCTCGGGGTGCGGACCGTCATCGAACGTGAGCGCCACACCCGCGGAGGGCACCGTGCGCTCAATGCCGAGCGTGCGGGCGGCACGCGGTACGTGCGGGGCGAGGAGGTGCGCGATCACTGGAGCGGATTTTGATGGGGCCGCTGGCGCGACCCTGGTTTCGGCCCGCGCCCGTCCACCGTGCTCGCCATCGAGCGGACTGTTGCCGCCCGCCGACCGCGAGTTTCCTGCCACTCGGCGTCCCGGGCCGCTCGAGTGACAGATTCCTCGGGCTATGGGCGAGTGAATCCGCATTCACCTGCCGCGGCGGGTCGAGTGGCAGGTTCCTCGGGCAATGGGAAGCCACACGCCCGCCCCGGCGTCCCTGGACACGTAACGTGTCGCCCACGTCCGCCGCCGATCCCTCAACCACGCCGGATCTCGACCACTGGCTCCCGTCGCCGACGCTGCGCGTCACGCAGCGGCGCGAGAGCCGTGCCCCGGCCGATCGGCTGTGGGAGGAGGCGCGCAACATCCGGCTGAGCGACACCCGCCTGCTCGGGCGCCTGGTGCGCTGGCGCATCCCGGGCCTCGAACCGGATCTCGCGTTCGATGAGCTGTTCCGCGCACCGCCGTTCATCGTCCTGGCCGAGGAGCCGGGGCGCCTGCTCGTCTCGGGGCTCGTCGGGCGGATCTGGACGCTCCGCCGCGACTATCCGGAGCTGAAGGATCCGGAGGATTTCCGCAGCTGGAACACCCCGGGCACCGCCCGCGTGGTGTTCGCCAACTGGATCGCCGAGGCCGCGCCCAACGCGATTCACGCCGAAGCGCGGGTCGAGGCGATCGGGGCCCAGGGGCGGGGCGGGGTGGCCGCCGTTCGCCCGCTGGTCCGGGCCTTCGGCTCGCTGATCGGGAGCGACGGGATCGAGATCGCAGCGCGGCGAGCGGAGCGCCAATAGCAACTTATCTGCCACAAACCCGTCCGTTCCGTCACCGCCAGGTCTAATGTCACCCGCGTGAGCGCGTTCGACTCCGAGGTCACGGTCCGTCGCGTCCGCTTCGCCAGCCCGGAGACCGGCTGGGCCGTGCTCGAGGCCGCGGCCCCCGACGGCCTGCCGGTCGTCCTGGTCGGGCCGCTGATCCATCTCGAGGAGCGCGAGCGCGCGCATGTGAGCGGCACCTGGGTAAACGACAGCCGCTACGGCGCCCAGGTCAAGGTCAGCGAGGCTCATCCACTCCCGCCCTCGGACGCCGACGCCGAAGCCGTGATCGCCTACCTGCACCGCGTCAAGCACGTGGGGGCCAAGCGCGCCCAGCGCCTGGTCGAGCGTCTCGGCCCCGCGCGGTGCTTCGACGCGATCGACGAGGACCCCCACGCGACGTTCAAAGCCGCCGGCATCCGCGGCGCGGCCCTGGCCGAGGCGACCCGCTCCTGGGAGCGGCTGCGGGTTACCCGCCGCCTGCATCTGCTGCTCGCCCCCCACGGGCTGGCCTACCTGGCCTCGCGGATCCGCGAGGTCTACGGCGACGGCGCCCACCGCGTCGTGGCGGAAAAGCCCTACGAGCTGACCAGCGTGTTCGGGGTCGGGTTCCTGACCGCCGACCGGATCGCCCGCACGCTTGGAGCGCCCGCCGGCGGACCCGAGCGCGCGCGGGCCGCGATCCTCCACGTCCTGTCGGAGGCCGAGCGCGGCGGCAGCACCTGCCTTCCGCTCGAGCACCTGCTGTCCGCGGCGCGCGAGCTGCTCGGCTCCTCCACCGCCTCGGAGCTCACCGAGGCCGACGTCGACGAGCTGGCGGGCGGCGGCGACCTGGTCCGCGACGAGCAGTGGATCTACCGGGCCCAGACCGCCGAGCTCGAGGCCGAGCTGGCCCAGCGCATCGAGGAGCTGATCGCGGGCGCGCCCGGCGAGCGGATGCGCGAGCCTCGCACGACGGGGGACACCGATGGCCTCACCGAGGAGCAGCTGCGGGGCGTGGGCTACGCGTTCGCCCACCGCCTGTCGCTGATCACCGGCGGCCCCGGAACCGGCAAGACCGCGTCGATTCGCACGATCGCCACGTTGGCGGCCAGGCAGGGCGCCCGCGTGCTGCTGGTCGCGCCGACCGGCCGGGCGGCGGTGCGCATGCACGAGGCAAGCGGGATGCGCGCCACCACGGTGCACTCGGCGCTCGGCTGGATCCCCGGTGAGGGACCCGCGCACGACGAGCACGACCCGCTGAGCTGCGATCTGTTGATCGTCGATGAGACCTCGATGGCCAACCTCGAGCTGCTGGTCACGCTCCTGCGCGCGGTCGGCCCGGGGACCAATGTCGTGCTGGTCGGCGATGCCGATCAGCTGGCCCCGGTGGGTGCCGGCAAGCCGTTCGCCGAGCTGATCGCCTCGGGCGCGGTCCCGACCACGCGCCTCACGCACATCTTCCGCCAGGCCGCCGGCAGCATGATCGTCCAGGGCGCCCATGCCATCCGACGGGGCGACTCACCGTGCTTCACGCCGACCGAGGGCATGCGCCGCGACCTGTTCCTGATCGAGCGGCCGGACGCCGTGGCCGCCCGCGAGGAGATCGTCTCGCTGGTCTGCGAGCGCCTTCCCGCCCATTACGAGGTCGACCCGATCCGCGACATTCAGGTGTTCGCGCCGGTGTACCGCGGCGAGCTCGGGATCGACGCGCTCAACGAGGCCCTGCGCGAGCGGCTGAACCCGGACGGGCAGCCGGTCCGCGGCGGCCGCCTGCGCATCGGCGACAAGCTGATGATGACCGGGCGAAACCTGCACGAGCTCGGGCTGATGAACGGCACGCTGCTGCGGCTCCTCGACGAGATCGGGGACGACGCCGCAACTTCAGACGAGGACGCCGCGCTCCTGCTCGCCGCCGAGGGCCAGGTGTTCCGCTTCCCGCCCGAGCAGTCAGAGCGCCTGCGCCCGGCCTACGCCTGCTCGGTGCACCGCGGACAGGGGATCGAGCTGCCGGTGGCGGTGATCGTGGCCCACCCCGCCGCCGGCGCGTTCTTCCTGCGCCGCGAGATGCTCTACACGGCGGTCACCCGGGCCAAGCTGGCCACGGTGATCGTCGGCACGCGCGAGGTGGTGCACCGGGCCGCCCGCACCCCCGACACCGGCCGGCGCCACAGCCGCGTGGGCGAGCGGCTGACCGCCCGGCCGCTGGCCACCACCTGACGCTATG
>JAFAYP010000103.1 GCA_019240305.1 Solirubrobacterales bacterium | reverse complement strand
GCGCCCGCGCCGCTCGGGTCCGGCCAGGCGCAGCAGCCAGAGCACGGTGGCGGCCATCATCGCGGCCTCCCCCGCGCCGACCAGCAGCCGGCTGACGATCAGCAAGGGGAGCGAGTGGACAAAGGCCGGGAGCGTCCCGATGGCCATCACCACCGCCCCGCCGATCATGACCCGGGCCGGCCCGACCCGATCGGCCAGCCGTCCGCCGAGCGGCCGCCCGGCGGCGCCGGTGATCGCCGGTGCGCCAACGGCCAGGCCGACCAGCACCGCCCCGCCGCCGAGCGTGTGGATGTAGCTCGGCAGGATCCCGAGCACCGTGCCGAGCGCTGCGTAGCACACCACCGCGGTGCCCAGCACCAGCGCATAGCGCCCGGTGGCCGCGCGATCGCGGCCCGGTGCGGTGTTAGTACGTGTACGTGGCATCAAGTGGCTTGAGCGAACCGCCTCGGTGAACGAAGGCATAGGTTGATGGTGCCCCCGGAACGCTTCGGCATGCGTCGAAATGTCCCGTCGCGCCATGTGTGGTCAACCCCGCACTCGGCCACCCCACGGCGGTGAATTCCGGTTCAGCCACCTATGACGGGGCTAACCGCGATCTCGAGCCGCGCGCGGAGCCGAGAGCGCGGTTAGTACGGTGCGGGTCGAGAGTGCACCTAGTCGGGGCGGGGGGCCCGGTAAAGAGCGAGACCGCTAGGAGACGTCGAGCACGATGCCACCGGGGATCGCCGCGATCAGCGCTTCGGTGTCGGCCTCGAACACCGCGTGCGGCGTCCCCGCCGCGCACCACACGGTTGCGAACCGGCGCAGCGACGCGTCGATCAGGGTCGCGAGCGGGCGGTCATGCCCGAGGGGCGGGATCCCGCCGATGGCGAACCCCGTGGCCGCGCGCGCCGTCTCCGCATTCGCCGTGCCCAACCCCAAACGCTCGGACGCCACACGCCGGTCGCCGGCGCACAGCACCATCACCGGCTCGCCGTCGCGCATGAACACCAGCGACTTGACGATCTGACCGACCTCGCACCCGACCGCGGCGGCGGCCTCGGGCGCCGTGCGCGCCGAGTCGGGCAGCATCACGACCTGCACGTCGAGGCCGAGCGCGTGCAGGCGCGCCTGGAATTTCGCCGCGGTCGGATGCACCTACGCGGTGCGGAGCTCGCGGGGGTCCAGATCGGGCGGCATCGGGAGCTCCTGCGGCGAGACCGGCTGCTCATCGCCCCAGTCCCCGAACGCCTCGCCGTCGCGGCCCTCGTGCTCGTTCGCGCCACCCAGCGCAAGCAGTAGGAGGCGCCCGGGACCGAGGTTGACGAGCTGGCGGCGGAGAAGCGGCGCCACCCGGATCACCTCGCCGCGACCCAGCTCGCTCGGCTCGCCCTCCACCAGCAGCGTCAGCGTCCCCTCGAGCACCACGTAGACCTCCTCCTGGTGCTTGTGGCGATGGATCCGGCCGCGCTGCCCGGGCTGCAGAACGATCTGGTTAAAGCCGAACGAGCTCACGCCGAGCTGGCGGCGCAGCGGCAGGAAGCGCTCGTCGGTGTCGGGCTCCAGCCGGGTCGTGGTCGTGCCGTCCTCCATACGCAGATGTTGGCACGAGCGAGGAATCAGTCCGCGCCGGCCAAGACAATCACACCGATGGAGGTCGACTTCCGAGCCGCGGTCGAGGGGACGATCCTCATTGGCGCGCTGCTGGCCACCGAGAGCGCCGGCCAGGAGACGTACCCCGAGACGGTGGCCGCGGTGGCACTCGCGCTCGTCCTGTACGTGATCGCCCACACCTACGCGGCGTTCGCCGGCGACCGCCTGCGCACCGAAGAGCCGCTCAGCCTCGCCGGCCTCAGGCGAGCGGCGGCAAGTGAGGCGTGGCTTCTGCCGGGCGCCGGCATTCCGCTCGTCGCGGTGCTGATCTGCTGGGCCATCGGCGCATCGCTGTCCGCCGCGGTGATCGCCGCCGTCTGGACCTCGGCGGGGATGCTGGTCGTCCTGGAGCTCGTCGCGGGAATCCGCGCCGGGGAATCCGGGCGCGACCTGGCTCGCGAGGTCTGCGTGGGCGCGCTACTCGGCGCCCTGGTGATGGTGGTGCGGATCGTTCTGCACTGAGCGTCGAACGGGCCGGGGGCGCGCTCGACCCGGCGACTAGCTTCCTGCGCTGTAGCGGAGGCCGTCAAGCGCGACCCGGAGGATGCGCTCGATCTGCTTGGGGTCGCTGGCCGTGTTCTTGCTGATCCCGGCGACCATATGCAGGACGTCGGAGAAATCGACATCGCCGCGCACCATGCCCGCCTCCTGGGCGCGCCTGAGCAGTGGCTCGCCGGCCGCGAAAAGCGACGCACGGCAGGACTGGAACACCGGGGCGTCGGGATCGAGGTAGTTGGTCAGCTCGGCCGCGAGCGCCCGCTTGGTGGCCAGGTAGGCGATCAGCCGTTCGAACCAGCCGTTCAGCGCCTCCCACGGATCGGCCTCGTCGAGCTCGTGGGCGGAACGAGACAGCTCGTCCACCTCGTTGACGTAGAGCGCCTCCAGGAGGGCCTGGCGGCTCGGGAAGTGGCGGTAGAGCGTGCCGATGCCGACCCCGGCACGCCGCGCGATCTCCTCGAGTGACGTCGCCTCGCCGCCTTCGGCGAACGCCTCGCGGGCGGCCGCGAGCACCTTCTCGTAGTTGCGCCGGGCGTCGGCGCGCTTGGGTCGGGTGAGGAGCTCGGTGGTGGCTTCGGTGGCGCTCATGGGCAAATTTCGGTTGACAAACGGAGGGAGCCTCCGTATAGTTCCGGAGGGTGCCTCCAGATAGTTTCGGAGGTGGCCTCCAGTTTAGCTCCAAAGTCAACCCAGGACAAACATGAATCTCGCTTCCCTCGCTCCTCTCACATCAGACCGCCGGCGCTGGATCACGCTGGTGATCGTCTGCATGGCGCAGCTGATGATCGTGCTCGATGTCACGATCGTGAACGTCGCGCTGCCCTCAATCCAGCGGGATCTGCACTTCAGCCAGGCGGACCTCAGCTGGGTGGTCAACGCATTTTTGGTCACCTTCGGCAGCCTGCTCCTGCTGGCCGGCCGGCTCGGGGACCTCGCCGGGCGTAAGCGCGTGTTCCTCACCGGCCTCACGATCTTCACGCTCGCCTCGCTGCTGTGCGGGTTTGCGCCAAGCCAGGGGGCGCTGATCGGCGCGCGCTTTTTGCAGGGCGTCGGCGCCGCCGCCCAGGCTTCGGTGATCCTCGCGATCATCGTCACCGAGTTCTCCGAGCCCGACGACCGGGCCCGCGCAATGAGCGCCTACGTGTTCGTGTCGGTCGCGGGCGGATCACTGGGGCTCCTGGCCGGTGGCCTGCTCACCCAGGCGCTCAGCTGGCACTGGGTGTTCTTCGTCAACCTCCCGATCGGCGCAGCCGCGTTCGGCCTCGGCCAGGCGTTGATCCGCTCGGACGCCGGTCTCGGGCTCGCCCACGGGGTGGACTGGCTCGGCTCGGTGCTCGTCACGACGTCGCTGATGAGCGCCATATACGCGATCGTCCAGGCCACCAACCACGGCTGGGGCTCGGGTCCCGTGCTCGACTTTGGCGGACTCGCCGCCGTGCTGATGGCTGCGTTCATCGGGCTCGAGGCCCGAATCGAGAACCCAATCATGCCGCTGCGCATCCTGCACCTGCGCGGGCTGGTCAACGCCAGCCTGGTCAGGGGCCTGCTGGTGACCGGCATGTACTCGACGTTCTTCCTCGGGACGCTGTACCTCGAGCACATCCGCCACTACGACCCTCTGCAAACCGGCGCGGCATTCCTTCCCTGGACGCTGACCGTCGCGATTCTCTCCCGGGGAATCACGACCGGCTTGGTCCGGCGCTTCGGGCCGTTTCCGGTGCTCACGGGCGGCATGGCCAGCGCGGTGGCGGGCCTCGTTCTGTTCAGCACGGTCGGGCCGGACACGGCGTACTTCCCGACGATCTTCTTTGCCAACTTCGCGCTGGGTCTCGGAATCGGCAACGCGTTCATGCCGTTGCTGACACTCGCGATGGAGGACATCCCGGCCGCCGACGCGGGGCTCGGGTCCGGCATCACCAACGTCTCACAGCAGATCGGTGGCGCGCTGGGCCTGGCCGTCCTCAGCACGATCGCGACCAACCACACGAAGTCGCTTCTGGCCGCACGTCACGGGCTGACCACATCGCTGATCAGCGGCTATCAGGTCGCGTTCCTGTTCGCCGCCGTGGTGACGGCCGCCGCGATCCTGCTCGGCTTCTGGCTTCTGCGCACTCGCCCGACCCGTCCCGACCCCCAGCTCGCCGTCGACCGGCCCACCCAGTCCCTCACCCACATCGAATTGGAGCAGCAACCAGCATGACCACGATCGTCCAACGCCTTCGCCCCCACGCCGCCTCGGCCGCTCGCACGGCGCCGCGCCGCGCCGCCGCCGAGCAGAGTTCGGCTCGGAGGCGGCGACGCGTCCAGCGCGGCGTCGTCGCCTCCTACCTGCACGACATCTCCGCGCGCCACACCCCCACGGCGCCTGCCGTTTAGGCGGGCGCTGATCGACGAGGCCCCCGCTCCAGCCCCGCCCCGCGTCAGCCGGCTCGCCCGCGCGGGGCGGGCGGAGCGGTCGACTCGCGCACGACGAGCGTCGTCTCGAGCTGCACGTGCAACGCCTCGATCCGCTGGTTCTAAAGCTGGCGGACGAGCAGGTTCACCGCCATCCGCCCCATCTAGGCCAGGGGCTGGCGGCTCGAGCAGCGACAGCGCCGTCTCGACGCCACCTTCGGCGTGGAAGTGTGAGAGGGCACTTCGTGTGGTCGCGAAGCGCCGCGTCCTATTCCCGGGTGATACGAACCGGCGTGCTGCCGGCGGAGAACGAAATGCTGCAAGCTGTCGGCGATGAGCTCGGCAACGGGGGGATCGCGCGATCTGAGTCCGCGGCGCGGCCTGTTCCTGGCGCCCTTTGACGAGCTGGTCGACG
>JAFAYP010000094.1 GCA_019240305.1 Solirubrobacterales bacterium | reverse complement strand
GGCGTTGTGGACCAGGTCGTCCAGCTTGTCGATCAGTACCAAGACATCCATCTTTAAGAACCTCTGTTTCGTTAGCGGCCAAGCCGTTCCTTCAAGGCGCCGGCGACCTCCGCAGGGACGAGATCTTCGATGTCACCGCCGAAGGTGGCAAGCTCCTTGATGCCGCTTGAGCTCAGGAAACTGTACTTGGCCGACGCCATCAGGTAAACGGACTCGATCTCCGGGTCCTGCCGGCGGTTGAGCTGATTCATCTCGAGCTCGTACTCGAAGTCTGAGATCGCGCGCAACCCCTTGACGATCGCCATCGCGCCGCGCTGCCGGGCAAAGTCGACCAAAAGCGTGGAGAACGGCTCGACGTCGACGTTGCCCAGACCGCGGGTGGCGCCCGTCAAGAACCCCACGCGCTCCTCGGCGCTGAACACCGTCTTGCCCTTGCGCCACGGCAGATTGACCACCCCAACGATGACCCGGTCGTACATCGCCGATGCCCGCGCGATCACGTCGAGATGCCCGTTGGTGACCGGGTCGAACGTGCCGGGACAGATCGCGATGCGGTTATCGGGGGCCATGGATTCGGATCAGGGTGTCGCCGTAGCGTCGCTCGTCGAGCGCCACCAGGTCGAGCTCGAGCGGGGCCCGCCGGTCGCTCTCGGCCACTACCCGAGCGTCGGGAGCGAGAACCGGCCCCAGCGCCGCCGAAAGCTCTGCTCCGAGGGCGCTTGCGTGGCGATATGGAGGATCGAGGAACACCAGATCGTATTGACGAGCGTCGCGAGATGCCGCCCTGAGGTAGACCAGCGCGTCCTGGCGGCGGACCTCCGCGTCGGCGCCAAGCTCCTTGAGGTTGCGCCGGATGGCCGCCACGGCGCCCGGCGCCGAGTCGACCAGGGTGGCGTTTGACGCGCCGCGCGAGAGTGCCTCGATGGCCAGTGCGCCCGAGCCTGCGAACAGGTCGAGGACCCGGGCGCCGGCCACGCGGCCCGGGCCGAGGATCGAGAACAGCGCCTCGCGGACCCGGTCGGAGGTGGGGCGCGTCGATCGCCCCGGGGGCGCCACCAGGGTCCGTCCGCCAAACACGCCGCCGACCACCCTCACGCCCGGATTGGGGCCAGCGCCTCCGCCCCGAACGCGCCGAGCAGCTCATCGGCCAGCAGCGCGTGCTCGGGCGCGGCCAGGTCGGGATCGACCGCGACCAGCTCGTCGGCGTAGCGATGGGCCCGTTCGAGCAGCTCGCCGTCGCGCGGCAGTTCGGCGACCCGATAGCTCGCCTCACCGTGCTGGCGGGTCCCGACCAGCTCGCCCTCCCGGCGCAGCTCCAGATCGATCTCGGCCAGCTCGAAGCCGTCCGCGTGGCGGGCGAGGGCGTCGAGGCGCGCCGACTGCTTGCTCCCGAACAGTAGGCAGAAAGACTCGTGCGTGCCCCGCCCGATCCGGCCGCGGAGCTGATGGAGCTGCGAGATCCCGTACCGGTCGGCGTCCTCCACCAGCATCACCGTGGCGTTCGGTACGTCGATGCCGACTTCGATCACCGAGGTGGCGACCAGCACATCCGCGGCGCCCGAGGCGAACGTGGTCATCGCCTCCTGCTTGGCCCCGGTGGCGAGCTGCCCGTGCATGAGCACGACGCGGAAGTCGCGGAACTCGCCGGTGCGCAGACGCTCGAACTCGGCCGTGGCCGCCCGGGCCTGGAGGAGCTCTGACTCGGAGACCAGCGGGCACACGACGAACGCCTGGCGCCCCTCGCGGAGCTCCTCGCGAATCCGTTCGTAGGCCCTCGCGCGCTCGGCCTGCGAAGAGCATACGAACGTCTTGATCGGCCGCCGCCCCGCGGGCAGCTCACGCAGCTGCGTCGAGTCGAGATCGCCGTAGTTGGAGAGCGCGAGCGTGCGCGGGATCGGCGTGGCCGTCATGTGCAGCACGTGGGGCCGCTCGCCACCGGCCGCCTTGGCGTCAAGAGCAGCCCGCTGGCGTACCCCGAAGCGATGCTGCTCGTCGACGACGACGACGGCCAAGCGGGCGAACAGCACCGGATCCTCGATCAGGGCATGCGTCCCGACGATCAGCGACAGCTCTCCGGTGGCCAGCTTGCGGAGGAGATCGCTGCGCCGGCGGGCCGGAGTGGAGCCCGTGAGCAGTCCGATCGGCACCACCGCGCCGGGCATCAGAGCCTGGATCGTCGCGAAATGCTGCTCGGCCAGCGTCTCGGTGGGCGCCATCAGCGCGCCCTGGTAGCCGTGCTCGACCGCCCGCAGAAGCGCGTACAGGGCCACCACGGTCTTGCCCGAGCCGACCTCGCCCATCAGCAGGCGGTGCATCGGCTGGCTGCAGGCCAGGTCCTGGTCAACCGCCAGGAAGGCCCGCTCCTGATCCCCGGTGGGCGTGAACGGCAGCATCTCCGAGAGCCAGCGCGCCGTCAGCTCACGCTCGGAGTCGAACACCGGCGCGGTGCCGGCCGCTCGCCGGGCCCGCCGCCGGCGCAGCAGCGCCAGCTGGACGAGGAGCAGCTCGTCGAACGCGAGCCGCCGGCGCGCCTCCTCGGCGGCCGAGTCGGCGCCTCCGAAGTGCGCCTCGGTGAGAGCGGCCGCACGCTGCGGGAGTCGCTCGCGGGTGCGCAGCCGGGCGGGCAGCGGCTCGACCACGTCGGTGAGCGCGTCGCGGTGCTCGTTCACCAGGGCCAGGATCTGCGTGGAGGTCAGGCCCTCGGTGGCCGGGTAGTGCGCGACCGCGTCGGCACCGCTCGTGGCGTCGGCGGTCGGAGCGTGCGCCTGGACGCGAAAGCGCCGGCGCCCCTCGAACTTCCCGTGCAGCGCCAGCCGCGTGCCGACCGGATAGCGCTGCTCGAGCCAGGGCTGGTTGAAGAACGTGGCCTTCATCGAGCCGCTCTCGTCGGCCACGGTCGCCTCGACCAGGGGGCGCATCCCACGCCGGCGGACCGGTCGCGAGGAGATCCCGCGGACCTGCACGATGACGGTCGCGCTGTCGCCCGGCACGAGGTCTGCTACCGCCCGCGCGTCCCGCCGGTCGCGCGGCAGGTGCGCCAGCAGGTCCGCCACCGTGAACAGCCCGAGGGTCTCGGCCGCTTTCTGCGCCTTCGGGCCATCGAACTTCAGCTCCGCCCGCAGCCGCGACGGTCGCGGGTAGCCAACCGGGGCTTCACGCAGCCGCGTCGGATCGAGCGGCTCGGAGCTGGCGAAGGCGGTGGCGGCCATCGGCGTTCGAATGGGAGATTCGTCTACCTGAATGGCCGGATCATCAATGTCCGCGCGGACGCGACGAGGTTAAGCGGGACGTGCAACCGACTGATAGAGCCATACAACACGATGTCCGCCTGTCCCTGCTCGCCCGCAGCGGGTTGGTCGAGCCTGGCGACGATCCGGAGTTCAGCCGGTGGACGCGGGTGCTGCAGCGCGGCACCGGTGGGCGCGCAGCGGCGCTGTCGGTCCCGTCGGTTCCGCAAACGCTGATCAAGAGCCTGTGGTTGCGCGACAGCACCGAGCCGAGCACGATCGAGTTGGAGCCCGACGAGTCGCTCGAGACGTTCTTGAGCGCCTATGCCGAGCCGGCCGCGCGCGGCCCGCAAGCTCTCCTGCAGGCGCCGGTGACCCTCGACGGCCACGTCCTTTGCGTGCTCAGCATCAACGACGACGCTTCGCGCAAGTGGAGCCGGCTCGATCGGCAGATCCTCAAGGACTGCACCGCCGCCGTCGCCGCCGAGATCCGCCTGCGCCTGGCCAACGACCAGGCGCTGCGCTTCCACGAGCTTGTCGCCTCCCAGCACCGCGTGCACGAGCTGATCGCCGGCGGCGCCCCGCTGCCGGAGGTGCTGGTCGAGCTCGTGGAGGGGATCGAGCGCCACGATCCGTCGGTGATCGGCTGCGTGGTGCTGCTCGATCGCGCCGCCGGCGTGCTGCGCCCGGGGGCCGGGCCGTCGCTGCCGGCGCATTACCTCGCGGCGATCGACGGCGTGGTGATCGGGCCGAACATCGGGGCGTGCGGATCGGCGGCGTGGTCGGGCGAGCTGACGATCTCCGACGACATCGGCCAGGACCCGCGGTGGGCGCCGATCCGGGACTTCGTCCTGGACGCCGGCCTGGGGCACTGCTGGTCGATGCCGATCAAGTCCCCTGCCGGCGATGTGCTCGGCACGCTCGCCCTGTACGGGCCCCAGCCCCGCACGCCGCTACCTGAGCACCTGACGCTGATGGAGGACTGCGCGCGGCTGGCCGGGATCGCCATCGAGCGCCACCGCGCGCTCGAACGGCTGATCCACGACGCTCGGCATGACGGCCTCACCGGGCTGCCGAATCGCACGGCCATCTTCGAGCAGCTCGACGAGGCGACCGTCCGGGTAGAGCCGGGCAAAGCGCTGGCCGTGCTGTTCGTCGACCTCGACGGGCTCAAGGCGCTCAACGACACGCTTGGCCACGACCGAGCCGACGAGATGATCCGCGAGGTCAGCCAGCGGCTGGCGTCCGCCGTGCGCGGAAGTGACTTCGTCGGGCGCTTCGGCGGCGATGAGTTCGTGGTGATCACCGAGGGAGTGACCGACGAGGAGCAGGCGGCCAGGCTCGGCGTCAGGCTGCTCGAGGCAGTCTCGCAGCCGTTGCCCGGGATCGACGCGAGCGTGATCACCGCGAGCATCGGCATCGCCCTGCTGACCGACGCTGACTCGGACGCGCGTGAGGCGCTGCGCCAGGCCGACGCCGCGATGTACGACGCAAAGCGCAGCGGCCGTGACCGCGTTACGTTCTTCGGCGGTTCTCGACGCAGCCGGGATGGCCGGCGCCTCGCTCTGGTCCGCGCGCTGCGCGGAGCCGAGCTGCGCGGCGAGCTCGGGCTGGTGTTCCAGCCGGTGTTCGAGCTCGACACCGGTGAGCTGAGCGGCGTGGAAGCGCTCGCCCGCTGGAACAGCCCCGACCTCGGGCCCGTCGAGCCGGCCGAGTTCATCCCGGTGGCCGAGGACACCGGCATGATCGTCCCGATCGGCTCATGGGTGCTGCGCGAGAGCTGCGAGACCATGCACCGCCTGACCGCGCAGGCAGGGCATCCGATCGAGCTCTCAGTAAACGTGTCCCCCCATCAGCTGACCAACCCCGGTTTCGCCCTCTCGGTGCAGCAGACCCTGGCCCATGCCGAGTTCCCCGCCCAGCGGCTGGTGCTCGAGATCGCCGAGACCAGCCTGATCGGGGCCGACACCGTGGCCGCGGACACCCTTCGTGACCTCCAGGCGCACGGCATCCGCATCGCGCTGGACGACCTCGGCACGGGCTCCTCGGCTCTTGCCTGGCTGAAGAAGCACTCGCTCGACGCGATCAACATCGATCGCCAGTTCGTCGCCGGCCTGGCCGAGGACCCGCGCGACCAGGCGATCGTCGCCTCGCTGATCAGCCTGTCCCGCGCGCTCGGGTGCGCGGTGACGGCCGAGGGCGTGGAGACCGAGGATCAGCTGATCGCCCTGCGCCTGCTCGACTGCGAGCGCGCCCAGGGCTTCCTGCTCGCCCGTCCGCTCCCCGCCGAGGAGCTCGCCGCCCTGCTGGCCGATCCGCCCACCGTGGCTACTCAGCCGAGAGCAGCCACCACTGACCCGGTTGACCTCCGTCAGATAGCTCGAATTCGACATCTCCATGGGCCAGCGCCTGCACCGTTCCGTCGTCCAGCGGCGCTTCAGCGCCCCGCAGGCAGGTGATCAGCTCGGCGTCGTGCGCGAGCTGCTCCAGCACCTCCCTGAGCGCCTCTCGCGGCTTGCCCCAGGCCACGATCTCCTCCTCCACGTAGCCGACCGCGTCTCCGGCCCGGAAGCGCCCCTGAGCGTCATCGAGCCGCGCCGGGGCCACCGCCCCGGTGCGCACGTGCTCGAGCGTCGCGCGCATAGCCGCGGCGTTCTCCTGCGCGGCTGCACCCGGATCGAGAGCCACCGCGGCCGCCAGCCCGGCCTGGGGTGAGAGCGACGGGACCACGGACACGGCCTTGTCCGACAGATCCGCGGCGCGCCGGGCGGCGCCGAGTGCGCTCGGGCTGTTCGCCAGGACCACAACCTGCTCGGCCTGACAGGCGTGGATCGCGGCCAGGACGTCCAAGCTGGTCGGGGCGTAGCCCGGTCCACCGTCCAGCGCGTGCACGCCGAGGCTCTCGAACAGCGAGCGCACGCCGGCCCCGCTGACCACCGCGACCGCATCGCACGTCGGGGCCGACGCGGCGGCGAGCCGCTGCTCGCGGCGCTGGAGCTGGGCCCGCATGTCGTTGACGTCGAGATGCGAGACCGCTCCGTGAACGGCCAGCAGCGCGGTGGCGGCATCCGGGTCGTCGGTATGCAGGTGCACCTTGAGCGTCGAGGGATCGCCGACAACCAACACCGAGTCGCCGAGTTGCTCGAGCGCGGGGCGAAAATCACGCGCGTCGAGGCGCGTGCCCGTGACGGCGAAGCTCACGCAGTAGCGATAGGTGATCGAGGAGTGCTGCGGCCGGGTGACCCGCGCCGTGGCCTGATGCTCGACCGCAGGCATCTCACCGTCCCGCAGGGCGCCCAGGATGCCGGCCAGCATCACGGTCAGCGCGTACCCCCCGGCGTCGAGGACACCCGCCTGGCGCAGGGCCGGCAACACGTCGGGACCGCGCCGCAATGAGCTCTCGCCGGCCTCCAGCGCGCGCTCGAGAACCGCGGCGATCACCGCGTTCTGCACCTCGGCGGTGGCGTCGGGCGGTAGGCGGGCATCGCGGAACCGGGCCAGGTCGGAGGCGACCTGCACCCCCATCTCGCGCACCACCGTGAGGATCGTCCCCTCGACCGGCTCCCGTACCGAGCCGTAGGCCTGGTCGACCGCGCGGGCCAGGGCGGCGCTGATCAGCACCGGATCGACCAGCTCGCCGGGCCGGCTGGCCAGCTCCTCGGCCGCACCGCGGACGAGCTGGGAGAGGATCACTCCGGAGGTGCCTCGCGCGCCGAGCAGCGCCGCGCGCGCCACCGAGGCGACGATCTGATCGCGGCCGACCTGCTCGAGCGTGTGGGCGGGCGCGGTGGCGGTCGCCGCCGAGGCCCCGGCGAGACGATCGAGCTCGTCGAGCACGGCCCGCAGCGTGAGCACCATGTTGTCACCGGTGTCGCCGTCGGCCACCGGGAAGACGTTCAGCTCGTTGACCTCTTCGCGACGCGCCTCGAGCGCGGCCAGGCCGGCGTCGAGCAGGGCACGGAAACGCAGCAGGCTCGGATCGGACCCCAAGGCGGGGTCCCGAGCCTCAGCGGTCACAGAGCCTTGGCGACCTTGCCGGCCTTCAGGCACCGCGTGCACACGTAGACCCGCCGCGGCGTTCCGTTGTCGTTGATGCGGACGCGCTGGAGGTTCGGGTCAAAACGCCGCCGGGTGGCGACCATCGAGTGGCTGCGGCTGTTGCCGAACGCCGGACCCTTGTTGCACACGTGACAGACCTTCGCCATGGCCGGCGAGTATAGCCTTTGGCTCCGGTGTCCCGGCCGCGTCGTGGAGGAAGGTTCCTCACACCACGATGGTCGCGCTGTTGCGGGGGTGGAGACAGTCCCCGACGGTTCGTATTCTTCGAGACGGGTAATGAGGCGTTTCGATGGGTGATCGACCCCCCGCGGGCGCGCGTGTCCGCCCGAATCTGGGGCTCCCGGAACGTTATGAGCCCTTGCGCCATATCGCGACCGGGGGCATGGCGTCGGTGTGGTGCGCCCGCGACCGGGCCCTCGGGCGCAACGTGGCGATCAAGTTGCTGGCCGAGCGCTTCGCCCACGACGATGCGGCCAGTGAACGGTTCATGCGCGAGGCGCGCGCGGCCGCCCGGCTCTCAGGCCATCCCAACGTCGTGATGATCTACGACGTGAGCGAGACCGATCCGGTCGATGGCGACCCGGCACGCGCGTTCATCGTGATGGAGTATCTGGCGGGCGGGACCGTGGCCGATGCGATCCGGGTTGACTCCGTGCGCCGCGTGCACGCCGTCAAATGGGTGCACGAGGCTGCATCGGCCCTGGATTACGCCCACACTCGGGGGGTGCTGCACCGCGACATCAAACCGGCCAACCTGCTGCTCGATCGCGATCGTGTGCTCCATGTGGCCGACTTCGGAATCGCCCGGCTGGGCACCGAGGACACGATCACCTCGACCGGCCAGGTGATCGGCACCGCCTCCTACCTGGCTCCCGAGCGGGCGCTCGGCCGTCCCGCCACCGGCGCCAGCGATCGTTACTCGCTGGCCGTGGCGGCCTACGAACTGCTGGTCGGCGAGCGGCCGTTCACCGCCTCGCACTTCGCCGTGCAGGCCCGCCAGCACGTCGAGGATGCACCCCCGGCGGCGAGCGAGCGCAACCGAGCGCTGCCGCCGGCGGTGGACGCCGTGCTCGCCCAGGGCATGGCCAAGCGGCCCGAGCAGCGCTGGCCGACCGGGCAAGCTTTCGCCCAGGCCCTCGAGGCGGCGCTCAGCGAGCCGGCCACCAAGCCGTTCCGGGCGGTGGCGCCGGTCGGGACCGCCGCCCGCAGCCCCCGGCGGGGATCCCCGACTGCGGCCGCTCGGCCCCGCACGGCGCGTCCATCGCCGGGGCGAGCCGGCCCGCCCCCGGCCGGGGCGACCCGGTCGGCGACCCGAACGCGCCGGCGTCACGCTCGAGTGCCGGCGCTGGCCGCGCTGGCCGCGGGCGCCGCGGTGGCCGCGCTCGCCATTGGCACGCTCGGCGGTGGCGGCGGATCGCCTCCACGTGACTCGGCCGCCGCGACTCGCGTGAGCAGACCGGCGAGCCATCCGCGAGCGGGGACCCAGACCACGCCGGCGCCCACGCACACGACCAATACCACGGTCACCGTCACGCCGGCGGCGGCCACGACACCGGCGCCGGTGGCGGACACGCTCGAGGCTCACGGGCATCAGCTGATGGAGAACGGCCAGTACAGCGCCGCGATTCCGGTCCTGCGCCAGGCCGTGGGGGCTGCCCCCCACGGCAGCCTCACCTACGCCTATGCCCTGTATGACCTGGGCCGATCACTGCGCCTGTCCGGCGACCCGAAGGCCGCCGTCACCGTGCTCTACGAGCGCCTGCAGATCCCCAACCAGACCGATGTGGTCCGCGAGCAGCTGCAGCTCGCCCTGCTCGCGCTGGGTCAGCAGGCCGACCAAGGCGGCGGCTCCGCCCCGTCGGCGGCTCCGGGCGGTGCGGCGGGCGATCCCGGCAGCGGCCGCCACGGGCATCCCGGCCGCGGCGGCCAGGGCGGAGACGGCCAGGGCGGCGGTCCCGGCGTGGGTCCGCCCAGCGCCGAGGCGTCTCGCGGGGCGCTGCTCGGGCCCGCTCAGGGCGACTGAGTCGCCCCTGCCAGTTCCTGCTTGACCGCCAGCGAGGCGAGCGCCGCCTCGGCCGCGCTTCGCCCCGTGTCGCGCTTGGCGCCGCCGCTCACCCGCTCGAGTGCCTGTTCCATGGTGTCGACGGTCAGCACCCCGAAGCCGCAGGGCACGCCGGTCTCGAGCTGGACCTGCTGGATCCCCCGGGCCGCCTCGGTGCACACGTAGTCGTAGTGATCGGTCTCGCCGCGAATGACCGCGCCGAGGCAGATCACTGCGTCATAGCGCCCTGACGTCGCGGCGAACTTGGCGATCATCGGGAGCTCGAACGCGCCAGGCACGTCGAAGCGATCGATCTCGATCAGCCCGGCGTCATACAGCGCGTCCCGCGCGCCGCCTTCCAGCTTGTCCGCGAGCTCGGCGTAGAAGCGTGCCACGCACAGCGCGACGCGCGCGCCCGGCGCCGGGGCGCTCATCCAGTCGACTCGCGCCGCCGGCGGTCGACCTCGTGCTCGTCGTGGAGCATCTCCTCGTCGAGGTCGAGGCCCTGGTGGTGCAGGGTGTGGCCGAGCCGGTCGCGCTTGGCCCGCAGGTAGGCCTCGTTGTGTGGGTTGGGGACGTGCTGGATGGGGATCTGGTCGGCGACCGACAGCCCGTAGCCGGCCAGGCCGGAGATCTTCTTGGGGTTGTTGGTGAGGATGCGGATCGAGGTCAGCCCCAGGTCCACCAGGATCTGGGCGCCGATGCCGTAGTCGCGCAGATCGGCCGGCAACCCCAGCCGGAGGTTGGCGTCGACGGTGTCGAGCCCCTCCTCCTGGAGCTTGTAGGCCCGCAGCTTGTTGAGCAGCCCGATCCCCCGGCCCTCCTGGCTGAGGTAGAGCAGCACGCCGAGGCCCTCGGACTCGATCATCGACAGCGCCGACTCGAGCTGCTCGCCGCAGTCGCAGCGCAGGGAGTGGAACACGTCTCCGGTCAGGCACTCTGAGTGCAC
>JAFAYP010000628.1 GCA_019240305.1 Solirubrobacterales bacterium | reverse complement strand
CTCGAGCGCCTGGCGGCCGAGAAGCAGGCCGCGGTCGACGCCGAGGCCTACGAGGAGGCGGGCCAGATCAAGCAGCGGATCGAGGAGCTCGAGGGCAAGCTGGCCGAGTTGCCGGGTGCTGCCGGCCAGCCGGACGGGCCGGTGGTGCGTGAGCAGGAGATCGCCGATGTGGTGGCGGCGCGCACGGGCATCCCGGTCGGCGAGCTGGTGGCGGGCGAGCTCGAGCGGCTCGGCTCGCTCGAGGACGATCTCCATCGCCGGGTGATCGGGCAGCATGACGCCGTCCACGCGGTGGCCGAGACCGTTCGCCACGCCCGCGCCGGACTGGCCGAGCCCGACCGGCCGCTGGGCAGCTTCCTGTTCCTGGGGCCGACCGGCGTCGGCAAGACCGAGTTGGTCAAGACGCTCTCCGAGCGCCTGTTCGCCACCGAGAAGGCGCTCGTGCGGCTCGACATGTCCGAGTACCGTGAGCCGCACACGGTGGCCCGGCTGATCGGCTCACCCCCCGGATACGTGGGCTACGGCGACGGCGGGCAGCTGACCGAGCCGGTGCGACGCCGGCCGTATTCGGTGATCCTGCTCGACGAGGTCGAGAAGGCTCACCCGGAGGTCTGGAACGCGCTGCTTCAGGTCCTCGACGACGGCCGGTTGACCGACGGCGAGGGCCGAACGGTCGACTTCACCAACACCGTCGTGGTCATGACGTCGAACCTCGGGGCCGGCGAGGCCAAGCGGCCGCTCGGGTTCGCGGCCGGCGCCAGCGACCCGGCCGCCGAGCGGATGCGGGCGGCGGCCAAGCGGGCCTTCCTACCCGAGTTCCTGAACCGGATCGACGAGATCGTCGTGTTCGAGCCGCTCACCGAGGCCCAGGTGGAGCAGATCGCCGGGCTGATCTGCTCGCGCATCGCCGAGCGACTGCAGGCCGAGCGGGGCGTGGAGCTTACCGTGGAGCCGGCGCTGATCACTCGGCTGGCCCGGGAGGGCTTCGATCCCGAGTTCGGCGCCCGGCCGCTCAAGCGGCACATCCGCCGGACCCTGGAGAAGGAGCTGACCCGCGCGATCCTCGACGGCCGGCTCGTCGACGGTGCGCGAGTCATCGCCGCCGAGGGCGATGGCGAGGCGGTCAGCCTTGAGGTGGCCCAGCCTGCTGTGGCGTGAGGACCTCGGGCTCAGCGTGAGTCGCCGGCGCCAGCACCGCCACCTCGACGGCGATGTCGCGCTGGGGGTCGAGGCCGCAGATTAGCGACGTGATTGAACGCCCCAGGGTCTGCTCGATGATGGCTCTGATTTCGGTCTCCACCGTCTGGTGCAACAACAGCCGGTGCGCCCGGAGCCGCTCGTGCTCCCCGACCTCGACCAGCCTGCGCTCGGACACGGTGAGGGTGTCCTGGAGAAGGACGACCAGGGTGTCGGGTCCGGCGAAGCGGGCCCGGGCGTGGGTCGGTCCTCGACCGAACGCCGCCTTGTACAGCCGCACTGTCGCGTTGGAGATTTCCAGCAGCGGGCTGCTCGAATGACCGCGCGTGTCGTGACTGCCGGGGGAGAAGCCGGATTCGGGGTCGGGCTGGACCCTCACCGCCGTGCCTCCCCCGCCTGCGGGGCACGGCGAGCTACTGCGGTTCGAGCACGAAGATCTCGAACGTGCGCGGCGGATCGAACACGATCTGGCTGTGGTAGGTGAGCACCCGCCGGCCGACCAGCTCCGCCACGGCGGACATCGCCGTATTGCCGACGGTCTCCTGGAAGCTCAGCCGGTACTCGCGCACCAGGTCGGCCTTGCCGTCGGCCAGCAGTGTCTCCTCGTTGCGGGTCAAGCCGCCCTCCAGCACCACGAACACGTAGTCGTCGAGGATCCAGGCCTTGGCCGCGGTCGGGCCGCGGCCGTAGAGCTGCTTCTTCATGCCGACCATCGCGTTGGCCAGGGCCGTGCGCAACGACCCGCCCGCGTCCTGCGGTGCGCGGCCGCCGGCCGACTCGATCAACTCGCGGGCGGAGGCCTGCTTGGGGATGTGCTCCTCGGTGTCCATTGTGCGCAAAGGCTAACGCCGCGCAGCTGCTGAGACCACGTGAATCATCGGGGTCCGGACGACCGCGGACACGAGGCCGACGGGAGTCGATTGGCAACAGGCGACGCAAGGGTTCCTCCGGCTTGGCGTGAGGAGCCACCGAAACGCTCCCCGATGGAGAGCCGTCACGTTGGCCCGGGTGACACGCCCGCCGGCGCTCCCCTCAGGTAGCGCTCGGCCTGCTCTGACGATGTTACTCCGCCGTCCCGTTACTCTCGCCGGCATGCGCATCGCGGTCCTGGCTGACATTCATGCCAACGCTCCCGCCCTGCGCGCGGTGCTGGCCGAGATCGATCGCGATCCGGTCGAGGCGATCGTGGTGGGCGGTGACGTGCTGGGCGGCCCGCTCGTGGAGGCAACGTTCAAGCTGCTGGACGC
>JAFAYP010000420.1 GCA_019240305.1 Solirubrobacterales bacterium | reverse complement strand
GCCGATCGTCGGCGTGAACAGGTGCAGAAACTCGCCGCCGGCCTGATCGCGGTCGTAGAGGACGCCGAGTTCACGCATGGAGTCGAGCAGTCCCGGATCGAGATCCGATCGCGCGGCGAGGTCTTCGTAGTAGTTGCCGGGAATCTCGAGCGGCGTGAGCCCGCGAACGCGCATCTCCGCCCCAACGGCGAGGATGTCCGCGCACTCGAACGCCACATGCTGTAGTCCCGTCGACTGTCGCGAGTCGTGGGCGAGCACCCGCACGTTCAGCGCCAGCCGGACGCTCCCGTCGGCGTTCGTGACGGCCCGGCTTCGCACAAGGCCGCTCGGTGCGGCCAGCTCGAGACTCTCGAGCGGCTCCAACCCGAGCACCGAGCGGTAGAAGAGCACGGCCTCGTCGAAGTAGTCGAACGGCTGGGCCAGCGCGACGTGGTCGATCCGATCGAGCCCAGCGTACGAGCCCCCGGTCGGCGCCAGCGCCTCGAAGTCCTCGAGCCAGCGGCCGGCCTGCACGGGCTCTTCGGTGCGGCAGAAGAACACCGAGGTGCCATCCGGCGCCGCGACGGCCGACAGCTTCGCCTCTCCGGGCCCGCGGTGCCGGGCGAGGACCGGGGCCAGCAGCCGCTCGGCCCGCTCCGAGGAGCGAGCGGGGTCGACGCTCTCCACCGCGAGCGCCGCGATGCCGGGCGGGGTCGGGGCGGCCGCGTTCAGGAGCACGCGTATCCCCTGCTGCTGCCACAGCGTCACCGGCTTGGTGCGATGCTGCGCGGTCGGCGTGAGCCCCATCGCGTTCAGCAGACGCTGCGTCTCGCCGACCGACGTGGGCTCGACGGCGAGCTCGACGAACGCGTAGCCGTGCAGTGCCGGGGGCGGTGGCAGGTGCCCGGCACCTGACGGGTCGATCGCCTCCTGCAGGATCAGCAGGGAGCGCTTGGCGTCGACCGCCATGCGGACCGGGTCGGCCTGACGGAAGACGTCGTTGAACACCTCGAGTGAGAGCGGGCCGGCGTAGCCCGCGTCGAGCACGCGCGAGGTGAAGGCGCTCAGATCGAACCCGCCCTGACCGGGGAAGCAGCGGTAGTGCCGGCTCCACTGCAGCACGTCCATCACTAGATGCGGCGCATCCGCGAGCTGGAGAAAGAACAGCTTCTCGGCGGGGATCTCGCCGATCGTGTCGAGCCCGGTCCCGCGAGAGAGGATGTGGAAGCTGTCGAGGCACACACCGAGCGAGGGGTGATCGGCCTCCCGCACGATCCGCCAGGCGCGGTCGTACTCATTCACGTGCCGGCCCCAGGCGAGCGCCTCGTACGCGATCCGCACGCCGCGCTCGGCGGCGCGGTCGGCGAGGACGGTCAGCTGCGCGGCGGCGAGGGCGTCATCGTCGATGGTGTCGCTCGAGACGTTCGAGCACGCGAGTATCAGGGTCGCGCCAAGCTCCTCCATCACGTCGAACTTCGCCTCGGCGCGGCGGAGATTCCGTTCGAACTGCTCCGGCCCCACGCCCTCGAAGTCGCGCAGCGGCTGGTAGAGATCGATGGTCAGGCCGAGCTCCGCGGCTAGCACGCCGACCTCGCGGGGTGAGAGGCGCGAGCCGATCAGGTCGGGCTCGAACACCTCGACGCCGTCGAAGCCTGCGCGGGCGGCGGCGGCGAGCTTCTCCTCGAGAGTGCCGCTAAGGCACACGGTGGCGATTCCGGTACGCATAATGTACGGACTAGTTAGTTATATCTGGTTAAAGCGCCTGACGGCAAGTACGGCCCGGCAGGCGCTCTCGGGGGAGGCTAGGTCCGGCGGCTAAGCGGGCACTCGGGTGTGCCGGACCGGCCTCACGGAGTCACCGCGCGGTGAACTCGGCGCCGCGACGGCGTCGATTTCCTTCAGCGGAATGTGGGCGGTCTCGCGCGCGGTGGCGATCGCGATCGCGGCCAGGACCGAGGCTCCGAGCGTCAGCGCGGCGACGGGCACCCAGCCACCCGGCCCGCTTCCGGCGATCGCGGTTGCCAGGGTCGGGGCGAGCCCGCCGAGCGCGAAGCCGATCTGGGTCCCGATCGCCACGCCGGACAGCCGCACGCGCGTGGGGAACATCTCGGTG
>JAFAYP010000394.1 GCA_019240305.1 Solirubrobacterales bacterium | reverse complement strand
AGCAGCTCATGATCGGGACCGGAGCCCGCGTGCGCGAGCAGCCGCCACGCATCAGCCCTGACCGCCTCGATGTCGAGCGGGAGGCGCAGGTTGGAAGCCGAGCGCTCCAGCCGGCGCAGGTGCTCCTCGAACGCGAACGGGCGACCGTCGTACAGGCGAATCACCTCGAACACGCCGTCGCCCCGCAGCAACCCCTCGTCGGTGGCGGGGATCACCGCGTGGGAGGCAAGCGTTATCGCGCCGTCGACCGACGCGAGCGAGCCCGAGAAGCTACCCGGCATGCCCGTTAGCCGACCACACCTCGGCGAGGCGCACGACGACCGCCGCGGCGGCCGCCATGTCCTGCACGGAGGCCCACTCGCGAACCGAGTGGTACTCGTGGCCCCCCGTGAAGATGTTCGGGGTGGGTAGGCCCCTCGCGCTCAGCACGGACCCGTCGGTGCCGCCCCGGATCGGACGCCGGATCGGCTCGATGCCCTCGGCCCGGATCGCCGCGGCCGCGGCGTCGGTCACCTCGGGAACGCGGCTGAGAACCCGGTGCATGTTGCGGTACTGCTCGTGCACCGTGAAGTCGAGGTGCGCGCGGGGCTCGGCGGCCACGACCTCGCGGGCGGTGCGCTCGAGCAGCGCCAGGTGGCCGGCGAGCCGTTCGTCGTCGAAGTCGCGCACGATCAGACCGAGCTTCGCCTTCGCCGGGGTGCCGCTGAGCTCGAACGGGTGGATGAACCCGTCGCGGTCGGCGGTCGTCTCGGGGGTCAGCGTGTCGGCCGGCAGCGCGGCGAGGACCCCCGCGGCCAGGCGCAGCGCATTGACCATCTTCCCGGTGGCCCAGCCGGGGTGCACCTCGACGCCGCGAATGCTCACCAGCGCCTCGAACGCGCTGAACGTCTCATCGGTGAGCTCGCCGAGCTCGGAGCCGTCGAGCGTGTAGGCACAGCGAGCGCCGAACCGCTCAAGGTCGAACAAGGTGGCGCCGTCGCCGACCTCCTCGTCGGGCGTGAAGGCGATCCGCAGGGTGGGCCGCGGCAGCTCGGGATGCGCGGCCAGATAGGCCACGGCGGCCATGATCTCGGAGACGCCCGCCTTGTCGTCGGCCCCCAGC
Source organism: Solirubrobacterales bacterium (assembly GCA_019240305.1). Classification (GTDB taxonomy): domain Bacteria; phylum Actinomycetota; class Thermoleophilia; order Solirubrobacterales; family Solirubrobacteraceae; genus Palsa-465. The sequence continues at coordinate 5,504 of JAFAYP010000394.1, read as the reverse complement.
AGGGTGTCCCCGCTCGAGGTGACGATATCGTGGCCGTCCTTGCCGACCAGCTCGGGCATGTGCGCGGGGTCGAGCACGGTGCCTTCGCGCGGCAGCGCGAGCACGCCCCCGTCGTATGAGCGGTGCACGATCGGCTCAACGCCACTGCCCGGGGCGTCGGGGCTGGTGTCCATGTGGGCAATCAGCCCAATCGCGTCCCCGCCCGGCCCGCGATTGCCGGGGAGCGTGGCCATCACGTAGCCATGCTGATCGAGCTGCGCGTCGTCGATTCCGGCCTGGTGGAGCTCCGCCACCAACAGCCGCCCGAGCTCGAGCTGACCCGGCGTGCTCGGCGAGCCGCTGCGCTCGCGACGCGATTGCGTGTCGATCCGCACGTAGCGCATGAAGCGCTCCAGCACGTCGGGAGCGAGCTCCTCGGCCAGGGTGGACGTGTAGGAACCCGGCATTCTGGTGAGTATTTCAGGCGTGAGGGGAGCAGGAGGGCTGCCGAGACCCCGAACGAACGTGAGGAGTGAGAAGTACATGGCTACCCAGACGCCAACCCAACGCTCAGCCGCCGCCAAGCGGGCGGCCGCGACGCGCAAACGAAACGCCGCCAAGCGGAGCGCTGCGAGCACGAGATCGTCGGCCCGGCGCACCAGCAGCTCGGCCTCGGTCACGGCGCGCACAGGCGCCCGGAGCACCGCTCGCCATGCCCGCACGACGGGCGACCGGGCGACCGAGACGGCGTCGCGCAGCGCCGACGCCGCCGGGACGCAACTCGGCGCGATGGCGACCAGCGCGCAGCGCGTGCTCTACACCACCGTGGGCGCACTGGCCACAGCCGGCGACGCGATCAAACAGAGCGCGCTGACGTACACCAATTCCGGCCGCCTGGCGCGACAGCTGAATAAGTTCGAGCGCCGCGGGGCCCGGGCCATCGGCCGCGGTCAAGTGAGGCGCCGCGTCTCCTGACGCTCCGAGGCAGGCGCGGGTCATGCACGCCGGCGCGGAGGCGCCGGCGTGTGCGCCGCTTGACGCACGTAGAGTGGATCGTGTGCTAAAAGGGGTCGGTCTGCGAAAGGAGGACCCCCGTGTCGGGGATCCCGGTCGGCGAGCCCGTGTCCGCAGCTGATTCCCAACAGCTGTTCGAGCGGTGGAGACGGGACCAGGACCGTGAGGCGCGCGATGAGCTGATCGCTCGATTTCTCCCGCTGGCTCGCAAGCTGGCGCGGCGCTACGCGCAATCGAGCGAGCCCTACGACGATCTGGTGCAGGTTGCCAGCCTCGGTCTGGTCAAGGCCGTGGAGCGATTCGATCCCGATCGCGGCTTCGCGTTCACTTCGTTCGCCGTGCCCACGATCGTGGGCGAGCTCAAGCGCTACTTCCGGGATACCGGATGGGCCATCCACGTCGACCGTGGTGCGCAGGAGCGCGCGCGGCGGGTCAACGAGGCACGTCAGGCGATCAGCGCTCGCACCGGCCGGCCACCGCGGGTTGATGAGCTGGCTCAGTACCTCGAGCTGAGCGAAGAGGAGGTGCTCGATGGCCTCCAGGTGGCCGAGGCCTACGGCACGATTTCGCTCGATGCCCCGGTGGCGGGCGAAGAGGAAGCGAGCCGCCTCGACGCCATCGGCGATGATGACCAGCGCCTCGGCTTGGTCGATGACCAGACGACGATCTTCGCCGCCGCCAAGCACCTTCCCCAGCGGGAACGCGAGATCCTCTACCTGCGCTTCGGCGAGGATCTCACCCAGTCGGAGATCGCCGAGCGGGTCGGCGTCTCCCAGATGCAGGTGTCGCGGCTGCTGCGGCGCTCACTGCATCGCCTGCGCCAGCTCACCGGCGAAGCGCGCTGAACGCCCGCCCCGCCGCTCGCCGCCGGCACCGGTACGCGCTGCGGCCGCCGGGACGAGGACGGGTCCCGGCGGACCACTCAGCTCTTGGCTACCAGCGCTATGCCGTAGCTACCAGCGATACCACCGTCGCCGACCGATGCCGGACTCCACGCCTCCGATCAGGAAGCCGATCAGCCAAAGGATGACCGCGGCAATCAGTACGAACCACAGTACGTGTGCTGCAAAGCCGAGCCCGCCAAAGATGGCCAGGATCAGCAGTAACACGATCAGTGCGACCATTTTCGCCTCCTCCTTTCATGCACTGTGTGCGTGCGGCATGACTACCCGCTATCTGACCGCACGATGCATGTGGGAGGGCTAAACCACCCGGGCGGCGGGAACCAGGGGCGGCTAGGGCGCATCTTCGTCGCGCTCGCTCGAGCGCTCGTGGTCGCCCTCGCCGGCCGCGGCCGCGCGCGCATCGTCGCTCTCCTCAGGCGCGTCCTCGATGGCCTGGCGTGCGCCGTGCTGGTCGCCGTGGCTGGCGTGCTCGACCAGCTCCTGCTCCGCCTGCTCGAAGCCCTCCGCTTCGCCCCCGCCGCCCTCGACGACCGGACGGGTCGCCTCGTCGAGGGAGGCTTCGGACGGCGGCTCGGAGCTGGGCCGGCCGCCGATCGCGGCGGCCTCGGCCGCCGCCGCCTCCTCCTGCTCACGGGCTGGATCGGGAGTGGACATCCTTGGCTCGGCCTACCCGCTCGATCGGCCGACAAACGGCGCGACGGCGCCGGGTGCAGCGCGACGCCCAGCATGCCCTGCCCGAGATCAGTAGGCTCGCGCACCCATGCAGAGTCATTTTCGGCTCGAGGTACGCAATCAGGGTCGGGCCGCGGTGATCGCGGTGAGTGGCGAGCTCGATCTCGCCTCCAGTCCGGCGCTCCAGGAAGAGCTCGACCGGGTCGCCGCCTCGGACTCCGAGCTCCTGATCATCGATCTGCGCGAGCTCGACTTCATGGACTCGACCGGCCTGAGCGTGTTGGTGCGCGCCCACCAGCGCATCGAGGAGCTCGGACGGCGGTTGGCCATGGTGAGGGGCCCCCAACAGGTGCAGCGGCTCCTCCGCCTGACCGGCGTGGCCGACCGGATCACGCTCGTCGATAAGCCCGAGGAGCTGCTGGGGGCGGAGTGAGCGCCGCGCGCCCCGGGCGTCAGCTGCGGCGGCGGTCGATCATCACGACCTGGATGACTTCGCCTCCGTCGCCGGGGCGAACCTTGAGCTCGTCGCTCAGCATGGTCAGGGCCGATGCCGCGCTGTAGTCGGGGCCCTGGTGCGATAGCTGGCTGCCGCTCCCGTCGTTGAACGGTCCGATGGTCAGCTCGAGTCGCTGCGCGTCGGTGGTGATCGCGAACGACATGCGGCCGCCCTTGGCCGCGCGACCGGCGTGGGCTGCGATCGCGTCGGTGACCAGGTAGACGTCGGAGAAGCGATCGAGCGAGAAGCGCGCCCGGGCGGCGAGCGCACGCGCCACGCGCCCGAGCACGCCGGCGAGCAGGCTGATCGGCGAGAGGGACACCACGGCATCTCCCGCCAGCCAGGAGGCATCGGCATCGTCGGGCCCGGGTTGGCTCGGCAGGTGGAACAGCGGCTTGCCGTCGCGCTGCCCGGCGAACGCCATCCGCACCTCTGTGCCACCGTCGGGCGCGCTGCGGAACTCAGCCTGCTCGGCCAGCGCGCGAATCACCGACAACCCCACGCCCCGGACCGTCTCGTCGGCGGGAGCGAGCGGCGGCAGGCCGCAGCCGCGGTCGAGCACGACCACCTCGATCGCCTCGGGCTCGATGTACATGCGCACGGCGAGCGGACCGGTCTCGCCGTCGTAGGCGTGCATGACGACGTTGTTGCACGCCTCGCTCACCGCGGTTTTCAGATCATCGAGCAGCTCGGGGTCCAGGCCGATCAGCTCGGCCACCCCCGCGAGCACTCCACGGACGAGCGTCAGCGTCTCGGGACGTGAATCCAGCTCGAGTCGGACGGCCGGAGCGTTCTCGTTCACCGCCACCGCAGCTCCGGATGATCCGGCCCGCGGCGGCGAGCCACGAGCGTTCGCGGGCAAGCGACGGTTCCGACGCTTTTGAGGCGCGCTTGCCGGGTAAACCTATGGGCAATCATGGATCCACGCATTCGTGCCCTCTACAAGATCGATCCCGACTCGGAGGGTCCGGCCGTCGCGCGCCGGATCGTCGCCGAGGAATTGTCCGACCGGGTACCCGACCGTGTGCTCGAGGACGTCCAGCTGATGGTCAGCGAGCTGGTCACCAACGGGATCGTGCACGGTTCCACGCAAGACGACGGACCGGTCATGCTGGATCTGTACATCAACGGCGCCATCCGGTGCCGTGTGCTCGATCATGGGGCACGCTTCGCCAGGCGCTTCCGGCACGAGCGCGACGCCGACGCCGGCGGGTGGGGCCTCCAGGTCGTGGAGCAACTTTCGGACCTGTGGGGGATGGAGTGCTCACCACAACGAACCGAAGTATGGTTCGTTCGCGAGTGCGCGTGACGTGACGTCGGCAGTCTGACGCTGCCGGCAGCTCAGGAACGCCCGCGGTGCGGGCCGCGAACCAGCGGTCGACCGGGTGCCCCCGACGCCCCGACTCCTGCTCGCCCCCTATGGTGAGGAGCATCCGTCAGGTGACGGATGCTTCGTCGCCGGCCTCGGTCATCTCGCGCAGCCGCGCCAGGGCGCGCCGCAGGATCCGCGAGACCTGCATCTGCGAGACACCGATCTCGTCGGCGATCTGTGTTTGCGTCATGTCCTGCACGAACCGCAGGGCGAGCACGTGGCGCTCGCGCGCCGTGAGCTGGTGAGCCGACGCCGCGATCGTGACGCTGGCGTCGATCAGCTCGAAGCGCTCATCCTCCTGACCGAAGGCGTCGGCCAGCGAGCCGGAGTCGCCGTCGCCGTCGTCACGCGGGGCGTCGAGCGAGGTCGAGTGATGCGCGCCGGCGGTCTCCAGCCCGTCGAGTACGTCCTCGATACTCATCTCGAGGTACTCGGCCAGCTCCTGGACGCTCGGCGGACGACCGGTCTTGGTGGTCAGCTGCTGCTGAGCCTCCTCGACCTTGAGAGCCATCTCCTGGGCGCCGCGCGGGACGTGGACCGACCAGCCCAGATCCCGGAAGTAGCGCTTGAGCTCGCCGAGGATGGTCGGAACGGCGAACGACGAGAACGCGGTCCCGCGCTCGGCGTCGAAGCGGTCCACGGCCTTGACCAAGCCGAGGCTGGCAACCTGAAGAAGGTCCTCGAACGGCTCACGGGCGCCCGCGTAGCGACGGGCGAGCTTGCGCGCCAGCGGTAGAAAACGAGTGACGAGCTCGTCGCGCGCGCTGCGGTCTCCGTGCTGCTGCCAGCGGACGAAGAGCTCAGCGGAGTCGGTGCGTGCGATGGCTAGGGGAGTCATGCCGCCCTGATACCCACGAGTAGCTTTGTTCAAGCATGAAACTCCCATGCCTGGACGGATTACGTATGACCTCGTACGTCTGGGCCTCGCTCCGCTCGGCGTCCCTGGGGCCCTGTTCCCCGTCCGGATGCTGACTGAGCCTGTCCGGATGGGGAACCCTGGTCCCACGGATGCCGCCGCAGGCGGCCCAAAAACTAGACCGCTACCGGACGCCGGCGGCTGCGCACA
>JAFAYP010000300.1 GCA_019240305.1 Solirubrobacterales bacterium | reverse complement strand
CCGGGGGCGCCCGCGGTCATCGGTCCTCCACGCGGGCAGAGGTGCGCATACCCGGCCCGGACGTCCCGCCCCAGTCCTCCGGCGCGACATCGGCGATCGACTGCGAGAACGTCCAGTGATGCCCACCCAGGTCCTCGGCGGTGTACTGGCGTTCGCCGTAGGGGAAGTCATGCGGCGGCGCAATGACGTGGGCCCCGCGCGCACGGGCCTGCTCGTGATGCGCGATCGCATCCGGCACGCGGACGAGCAACGAGTGAGCCCCGGGCAGGGCCTTGGAGGTCCGCGGCTCGGTGATCGCCACCGTGCACCGGCCGATCGAGAGCTGCGCGCGATGATCGCCGGCCCGCCAGCGCTCGACCAGCCCGAACGTGTGGCAGAGCCACTCCACGGCTCTGATTACATCGTCGTACACGAGTTCTGGAATCACCGTGCAGGCCGGCATCGTGCGGTTCTCGATGGCCGCCCCCGGCTCGGGACCCGGCGGCGCATGGTCACCGTGCTGGACGATCCCGACGAGGTTGCCGGCCGGATCCACGAATGACGCGAGCAGTCGGGGGCCGTCGGGCACCGGGCCGTCGCGAACCTCGGCGCCCGCGGCGCGGGCATCCTCGAGCGTCTCGCGAACGTCCGGCACGTGGATCCAGGCGACCGAGCCCGCGTCCAGCGCCGGGGGGCGATCGGTGATCCACTGGCCGATCAGGCCGGGCGCCTCGAACCCGCTGTCAGGAGGGTCGACCGTCCACCCGAAGATGCGCTCGTAGAACTGCGCCGAGGTGGCGATGTCGAGGGCCGGGATCTGCAGATAACAGAGCTGCCCGCGCACCAGGCCCGGGATCGACGTCGACTGCTCTTGCTGTTCGGTCATGTCCCGGCTCCGCGTATCGCTGTCGTCATTGCTCAGGTGTAAACTTTACAGAGTTGTCAAGTTTCTCCGAAGGCTCCGGTCGCGCGGACGCCCGTCGCAACGCCGAGCGGATCCTCGACGCGACGGCCGAGCTGCTGGCCGCGAATCCGGGGGCGAGCCTCGAGCAGGTGGCGGAGCGGGCCGAGGTCTCGCGGGCGACCGTGTATCACCACTTCGCCGGCCGGGAGGCCCTGCTCGATGCGCTGACGGAGCGCTCGATCGCGGAGGTCGCAGCGGCGGTCAGGAGCGCCCAGCCCGAGGACGGCCCTGCCACCGAGGCCATGGAGCGTGTGCTGCGCGCCGCGTGGCAGGTGCTCGGTCGCTATCGCGGGCTGGTGATCGTCAACCCGCGACGGCTCGCGCGCGCCGAGCTCCGGGCCCGGCTGCAGCCGGCCCTGGGGCCGATCCGTGCCCTGCTTGGCCGGGGCCGGCGCAGCGGCGAGTTCGACCCCGAGCTGCCCGTTGAGTGGATGATCGGCGTGATCACCGACCTGATCCACGCCGCCAGTCAGCAGGTCAGCGCCGGCACGATGCGCCCGTCGGCGGCTGAGCGCATTCTTCTACGGTCCGCCCTCGGCGTGCTCGCGTCTCACCGCGTGGCGAAGTGGCGCGATCGGTGAGGAGCTAGCGCCCGGCCAGAGCGCTGGCGCACGAGGTCGATATCGGAGCGCTGGTGGACAGCCTGAAGAAATCGATCGACGGCTTGCCCGGGTTGACCTTCCAACTGATGCCGAGCCCCGCGATTTCACTCTGGAGCTGAGGGATGCACGCCGCGTAGGTTGCGAACTCGCTGCGCACCCCGGCCAGCTGGGCTTCGCTCGGGACGCTCTGGAGCGCCCAGCCGAACCGGGCCAGTGCGCGGCGGGCGCTGCCGGCCTGGGCCGCGACCCGGTCAACGTGCTGGCGGTCGCTGGTCGCAGCCCGCTCGTCGGCGAGGACCCGCTCCTGCAGTCCGGCCACCGCGGCTTGTAGCGCGTCGATCCGCACCTGCTCGTGACCGGCTCGCGCGTAGGCCTCGATTCCGAACGTGCCCGCGGCGACGGCGACGATCACCGCCACTCCGGTCACGAAACGCACCCTGCCCTGCGGATAGCCGCGGCGCGCGTGCCGGACCCGGCGCGCTCTGCTGGCAACTCCCGGCTCCGGGACACGCGGTGCGTCCCGGAATCGCCGCCCGGCGGTCATAACGTCAGCCCTGAAATGGCTGGTGCGCATCTCTCTCATCCTTCACCCTCCTTGGCAAACCCCATCGATAACGTACCGACTGTCCATAAAACGGTCAACCTTGCGAAATCGCGCGCAGATCCCTAGCGTGTAACGCGTGGGCAATACGGGGGCTTTGCTCGACCGGCTCAGGCGAACCGGGGATCCGAGCGCGGACGCGGTGATCGGCGAGCTCGCACGCACGCAGCAGATTCGTGCGGTCAGCCAAGTCCTGCGCCACCTGGTCGACAACGACCAGCCGGTGCCCGAGGAGCTGCCCCCATCGATCGCCCGGTGGCTGCTGGAGACCGCCGAGCTCCCGGCCTGGGTCGATCGCGAGCGCTTCGAGGGCGGCTGCCGACTCGTCGTCGAGCACGGACCGCAGGTGTGCGTCGTGCTGGCCACCGCGTCGCTCGCGTACTGCTACGCCGGCTATCCGGGCGTGAAGGTCCTGGCCTTCAGCCGCCGGCTCGATCGCGACGCCGTGCGCCGGGTGGGTGAGACCGCGCAGTTCGTGCTCTCGGTGATGGCGCCCGGGTCACTCGAGTCGGGCGGGCGCGGCATCCGCAAGGTCCAGAAGGTCCGCCTGCTGCACGCGGCGATCCGGCACCTGGTGATCACCAGCCGCCACTGGGACGTCGAGGCCGACGGCGTCCCGATCTGCCAGGAGGACCTGGGCGGGACCCTGATGTCATTCTCGGCAATCGTCGTCGACGCGCTGCGAAAACTGGGCGTCCGGGTCGACGACGAAGAGGCCGAGGACTACTACTACCGGTGGCGAGCGATCGGCGAGATGCTCGGTATTGACCCGATCGTGATCCCGCCCGACCTGGCCGCCGCGCAGGAGCTGACCGATCTGATCGCGCGACGCAACCACCGCCGCTCGGAGGAGGGCATCGAGATGACGCAGGCGCTGTTCGAGCTGCATGCGTCCTCGCTGCCCCCCGGCTTTGGCGGGGCGGCGCCGGCGCTCACGCGCTACCTCGTGGGCGATGACATGTGCGCGTTGCTCGAGCTGCCGCGAACGCGCTGGGACGCAACGTGCGCTGGCACACGGGCGTCGGACGCGCGCTTGACCGCGCCCAGTCGGCCCGTGGCCCGATCGGCTCGCTCACGAAACTTGTCGGCGCCGGGATGCTCAACCAGCGCGTCGCGGAGATGGCCGGTGGGCGCAGCGCCAGCTTCTCGATTCCGATTCCCTCCGAGCTCGAACGCAGCTGGACAGCCAGCGGGGTCTTCCCGGCCATCGACAACGAGCTCATCCAGTTCGCACACGCCGGGCCGGCGGCATGACGGCGGCGTCCGCGGAGACCTCGATCGACCGCACCGCCGTGCGCGACGCGCTCGAGCGCGCGCAGGAGTTGCTGTGGCGCCACCAGCGTCCCGACGGCTCGTGGGAATCGCTCTGCGACATGGGCGTCGCGCCCACCGCACAGGTGCTGGTCGCGCTCAACCACGCGGGGGCGCTTTCGGCGCATGACGCCGCCGACGGCGCGCGGTGGCTGCGAACGCGGCAGGACTCCGACGGCTCCTATCGCTCCCATCCCACCGCGTCCCACGGCGACCTCGGCACGACCGCCTCGGCCTGGGCCGCCCTGCACATATGTGCGCCGCAGGACAGCGCCGAGGGGATCGCCGCCGCACGCGCTTACGTCGACCGCAACGGAGGAACGCGCGCGGTGATCGAGGCGTTGGCCGGCGGTGATCCGGCCGTGGTGTTCCTGGCGCTGGCGGGGCTCGTCGAGCCGTCGCAGCTGCCATGCCCGCCGATGCTGCCCGCGCTGGTCCCGCCGCTGGTCAGCTTCATGGAGCGGCGCTTTCACTCGGGAGTCCTGATGGTGGGCGGTGCGCTCACGCTGATCGCCCATCGCCTGCGCGGCGATTGGGGAGCGGACGGGGCTCCGCCCCGCGGCGAGATCGCCCGGCGCTTCGCCGCCCGGACGCTGGGCCTGCTGGCCGTCTTTCAGAACCTCGACGGCAGCTGGAATGCCAACACCGTGCAGACGGCTTTGATCCTCCCGGCCCTGCGGGCCGCGGGTCTCGCGGCCGAGCATCCGATGGTGGCCCAGGCCGTGGCATGGCTCCAGGCCCAGTACGTCCGCGACGACGACGGGCTGCATCTCGAGGCGTTCGGGAGCCCGGTGTGGTGCACGGCGGCCAACGTCCGCGCGCTGATCGCGGCCGGGACGGCTCCTGGAGACCCCCGGCTGGTCCGTGCCCTGGACTGGATGATCGGCGCTCAGTCGAGCATCGAGCAGCCGGCCGTCGATAACCGCAACCCGGGAGCGCCGCGGGTCGGCGGATGGGCCTTTCAGCCCGGCAACGAGACGATGGTCGACAACGACGACACCGGCGCGGTGCTGACCGCGTTCGGTGACGCGGTGAGGGACCGAGCGCTCGAAGTGGATGTAAGCCAACGGGTGAACGGCTCGCTCGCGCTCGGGCGCGACTGGCTGCTCGGGATGCAGAATCCCGACGGCGGGTGGTCGGCCTTCGTCCACGGGCTGCCGGCCAAGCGCCGAGGCCCACTGTTCACAGCCTCGGTCGAGGTCTCGCTCGCGAATCCGGTCCTCGCGCTGCGCACACTGCTCGATCCTCCCCGTGAGCTCGGCGATCCATCCACCGAGGACCTGACCGGGCGCGTGCTCGACGGCCTGGGCCGAACCGGGTTGACCGTCTCATCACCGTCGGTTCGGCGCGCGATCGAGTTCCTGCGTGCCCAGCAATTCGACCACGGTGGGTTCTGGGGGCGCTGGACCGTCAACTACCTGGCTTCCACCGGGTGCATCCTCCAGGGGTTGGCCCGCGTCGGGGTCGATATGGCCGAGCCGTGGGTGCGGGCCGCGGTTGGCTTCCTGCTCGAGCGCCAGAACGCCGACGGCGGGCGGGGCGAGCTACCCGACTCCTACCGGGACCCGGGACTGGCCGGGCGCGGGCCCAGCATGCCGCCGCTCACCGGGCTCGTGCTGCTCGGGCTGATCGACGCCGGCGAGCGCTCCTCCGATGCGGTCACACGGGGCGTCACCTACCTGCTGGCCCGGCAGGACACCGATGGGGGCTGGCCCCACGGCGACTGGCTCCAGGCCATCGTCCCGCCCGACACCTTCTACATCCTGGCCGAGGCCGCCAAGCACTACCCGACCGAAGCGCTCGCCCGCTATCTGGCGGCCGGCTAGATCCTCGACGCGCTGCTGCGTCCGGTATCGTCCGGACTGCGTGCAGGACGCATCCGGTCCGCGGAAAGGGCCGCAGGCCCACCTGTGACTTCTGATCGGTTTTGACCGGTGTCGGACGGTGACTTTCGGCCCGGCGCGCGGACCCGTCGGAGACCGAGAGGAGCTGACATGTCCGAGCCGCGTTCCCTCCCGCCCCGTCCGGACCTGCGCCATCTGCGTGACGAGGCCAAGCGCCGCCGCAGGGCGGGCGAGTTCCCGTCGCTCGCACTGGCGCAGGTGGCCATCGCGCGCGAGTACGGGTTCCGTTCCTGGCCGCGGCTGAAGTTTCACCTCTCGGCGCTGACGCTCGACGCCTCAGCTCGCGCCGCGGCGCTGATCGCGTCGGTCACATCGGCTGACCTGCGCCGCGCGCGGGCGCTCCTGTCCGCCGACCCGGCCCTCGCCCGCCACGACCTGGCGTGCGCCTGCGCGACCGGCGAAGCGGAGGAGGTCTCCCGGCGGCTGGCCGCCCGGCCGACCGCGGTGAGTGAGCCGACCGGACCGAACGGATGGCAGCCGATCCTCTATGCCTGCTTCTCGCGTCTGCCGCGGGGCGACGCCGAGCGGGCGCCGGGCATTCGTGAGGTCGTGCGGCGGCTGCTCGCCGCCGGCGCCGATCCGAACGCCTGGTTCATCCACGACGGCGAATGGCTCCAGGTCGCGCTGTACGGGGCAGCCGGAATCGCCGGCGATCCCGAGCTCACGCAGATGCTGCTGGAGGCCGGCGCGGACCCGACGGACGACCGCGATGGCTACCACGGCAACGAGGTGCTGTACCACGCGTGCGAGTTCGCCGACCCGACGTGCGCGCGTCTGGTGATCGAGGCCGGCTCCCGCCAGGACCTCGTCGACTACAACCTCGGGCGGGCGCTGAACTTCCCCAACCCCGAGATGATCGAGATGTTCTGCACGCACGGCGCGCGGGCCGATGCGGGTCACCTCCACCAGGCGGTGTGGCGTCGGCGCCCGGCCCGGACGGTGGCCGGACTGCTCGACGCTGGCGCACCGATCGACGCGCCCGACCAGCACGGACGCACGCCGCTGCGGATCGCCGTGCGCTGGGGCGAGGACGCCGTCGCCCAGCTCCTCAGCGATCGCGGCGCCGACACGAGCACCGTCACCGAAGAGGACCGGGCGATCGGCCGCTACCTGTCCGGCGCGGGCGGCGAGCCGCCTGCAGGCGTG
>JAFAYP010000278.1 GCA_019240305.1 Solirubrobacterales bacterium | reverse complement strand
CGCGATCTCCGAGCTCGCGGTGCGCCAGGCCCGCAAGCGCGGCGCGAGCACCGTCGGCACCGGCGACGTGCTGCTGGCCGCCATGCGCTTCTACGGCCCCGAGTTCGATCGCGTGCTCGCCGCGCACGGCACCGACCGCGACGAAGTCATCTCGCGGCTGGCCGCCTGACGCACCCCGGCTCCCGGCTCAGCCGTACCAAGTCGACATTCGGCGCCACCCGCCGACCGAGATCGCAGTTAGCCACGCCATACGTGGCTGAACCGGAATTCACCGCGCGGCGGGCGGCGAGTTGCAGGTTGGCCACACGCCCGGCAGAGCCGAGCGTGTGCTCGCAACGAGCGCGGCTTACGTCGGCGGCGGCCCCGTAGGGATCTGGAACACGCCGGAAGGACTCGGCGCGCGCCGCAGCTCATCGGGTATCTCGATCACCGCGGCCGAGAACTTGCGCGCCAGCGGCGGGGGGCCGCCGGTGGCCAGCTCCGGGGTGAACGGCTGCACCGGCAGCGGCAGGTACTCGGGCGCCACCGACCAGTCGGTCGCGCGGAACTCGCCCGCATCCTCGATCCAGCTGAGCGACACCAGCGGAAGGATCACCACCTTGGTCCAGATCGCGATCACCCAGCTGATCCAGTACACCGCGACCGGCACCCAATGCGACGAGAAGTGGATCCCCTTCAGCACGTTGGCGGCCAGGTACACCAGGATGAACTCGCCCACCGCGAGCGTGAACGTCAACCACGGCGGCTGCCAGCGGATGATGAACGGATAGAAGGCGGTGTCGAGCGCCACGCCGATCACGAAGTAGAGCCCGATCAGCACGATGAAGCTCGGGTTGCCGGAGATCAGCGAGACGATCGTCCAGATGATCGCCGGGATGATCAGGATCGCCCAGCGAGTCTGTACGCGGCCCAGAACGGTCGGACACATTCCGCTCTCCTCCCTTACGCCAGCTGCTGAGTCGGAGTCACGGTGCGTAGCGAGGAAGCCACGTCCCGCCCCATCGAGAACTGCAGCGCCATCCGCGAGCCGAACGAGCGCTTGTGCAGCTTCTCGGCCCGCGCGCAGTCGGCGACAAACCGACGCGAGATGAACTTCAGTCCGGCGATCGTGTCGCCGTGCGGAATCACGTTATTGGCGATCAGCCCGTTGCAGCACAGCCGCGACTCGGGTCGATCGAGCCCCGGAACGCCGCAGTTGGTCTGCAGCCGCATCTTCCCGTTGACCACCGGGATCTTGTAGAACTCGACCAGCCTCCGGAGCAACGGGAGCGTCAGGACCGACTTGTTGAACCCGGTGCCCGCGACCACTCCGGTCACGTCGAGCCACCCGGGATCCTCGCCGTGCGCGCTCTTTACGTACACGCGCAGTCCGGCGCGGCCCGGCTCGATCTTGTCGATCTCGCCCACGAGCGCGTCGAAGCGGCCCTCCTGCTGTCCGGTCTTGATTCGGGTGTGCCACTCTCGGCGCTCCGGGCGGGTGCCACGCAGCACTTGGCCCAGGAACTCGATCCGCTGTTCGAACGGCAGCTGCGTGTAGGCGTCGATTCCGATCGACTCGAACAGGCAACGCGGAACGTTCAGGTCCTGGGTCTCCGGCTGCGCGTTGCGGGTCAGCGCCAGGCACGAAGCGCCGGCGTCGATGATGTTCGCCCACTCATTGACCGAGGCGATACCGGCCCCGAGCACGATGTAGCGGCCGCCCGCGGCGTACTGCTTGGGCTCGTAGGCCTGCACGATCCGGTCGGCTATCGCCGGATCCTTGCGCGCCTGGGCCAGCACCGGCGGGAACGACAACGGGCCGTGTCCCGGCGAGAGCATGACGTGCTTGGCGCGCCCGATGAAGTTCGCCTGCTCGTCATACATGACGAAGTGCGGCGTCGGCTGCATCTCTCGCTGCAGCCAGCCGACCCGGGTCGGAACCCGCACGTCGTTCCAGCCGATGCGGCGCGCGACGACCGTCGCCTCGGTCAGGATCTCGGGCACCCCCGGGTTGTACTTGCGTCGTGTCGTGCGATACAGGGGCCTGAGGCTCTTGTGGGCCCAGGCGTCTAGTTGCGCGAAGGTCGGCCAGTCCGGGCCCAGGAAGTGCGACTCCGATTCGGAGCGCAGGACGGTTTGACCGAGGTTGTACGCGTACTGCTGATAAGTGCCGACCGGGTTGTCGCTCGGGCCAAAGATCGAGATCTGGTCGTTGGTGAAGCCCAGGTAGTGGGCCGTGACATGAACCAGAAGCGATCCGAAGCCATCCCCGACAACCGCGATCACCGAGTCCCGTGGTGCGCTAGCTGTCATGGTGCCACACTACCCGGAACCTCCGGAGCCTTTCAAGGCCGGGCCGTCACTGTTTCGGCCGCGTTCATGGACCACGCGCGCGCGACGCACAGGTGCCATTGCACTTAACCCCTCGGTGAGGATATGCTCGCGCCCATGGCGGGCGAACTCAATCTGGAAGTCATCGAAGGGCCGGACGCGGGCAAGCAGATCATGATCGACCGCCCGATCGTCATCGGCCGCAATGCGCAGTCCGATCTCGTGCTGGGCGACGGCGAGGTCTCCGGACAACATGCACGCATCACTCCCTCGCCGGATGGCACTGCCACCATCGAGGATCTGGAGTCGACCAACGGGACGTTCATCAATCACAACGAATTGATGGGTCCGGCCCATCTCGAGCCTGGCGACGAGCTGCTGGTCGGCGTGACCGTCATCCAACTGCGCACGCTTGAAGACTTCCGGGCGCGCGGCTCGGGTGTCATCCAGCTCCCACCGGGGCTGGCGATGGCGGAGCGAGCGCCGACGTATGTGAACCCGGAGGTCGCGCGTGTCGAGCAGGCGGCGGCGGCCCCGGCCGGGCCGGCCGGTCACCCCACCGTCGACAAGTTCCTCGACGTGCGTGTGCGCCGCCGCGCCCAATTGGCGCCGCTCGCGTTTCTGGTGTTGATCTGCATTGCGCTGATCATTTACTTCAGCATCAAATAGCCGGCCCGCGGCCGGGGGCGCAGTTACGTGTGCTGGCTGAAGTAAATGACCAGTGCGATCGCGACGATGATCACCGTGCCGAACGACAGGGCGACCGGCACCCACGAGCGGGAGGCCAGCCCGCGCTGACGCGGCTGTGACGGCGGGTGAAACGGTGCCACCGACTCGAGCGGTCGCGGCGCGGCGGGCGGTGAGGTGACCGGCGCGGACGATGCCGCACTGGTCGAGCCGCCGGGGTTCTCGGCGGCCGCTTGCGGGCTGCCGACCGCGGTGGCGCCGCGAAGGGCGGGGCTGACCCGCGTCACCTCGCGCGGCTGCGCGACGTCCGATCCACGTTCTGATTCCGATGAGCCCATCGGCAGCACCCCCTCCACAACCAGCTATGCGGTCCCGTTGTTCATCTACGCGCCCTCGCCCAAAACCCTGGGCCTGGCATACCATTGCCGGCAACGAACGTGCCGGCGGTGCGCAGCCTACCGATGGCGGTGGGCTCCTGCAAGCACTCGGGCAGACGCATTCAGGGCATTCGGAGCGCGGTACAGTCCGGGCATGAACCAGGCGATGGCCCGCTTCGAGGTCGTGGCGGGACGCGCGATCGGCATGTCGGTCCTCGTCGACGACGAGCTGCTGATCGGACGTCACGCCGACGGCGCCGGCCGCCTCGCCGACGACGAGGAGATCTCTCGCTCGCACGCGCGGATCAGCCTGGACCGCAGCGGCTTCTGCGCGATCGAGGACCTCGGCTCGACCAACGGCACGTTCGTCAACGGCTTGCGGCTCACCGGTCCGGAGACCCTTTCGGTGGGCGACACGATCGAGGTCGGCGGCACCACGTTGGTCGTCCGCGAGCTGCCCATACCCGCCTCGGAGCGCTCGCTCAAAGCGGTGCCGCCGCGGCCCACCCTCGTGCCGGGCACCTCGGCGCCGCAGCCGCAGATGAGCCAGGAGACACCGGCGGTGTCGGTGGGCGGGGGTCGCTCGGAGCGCGGCATGCCTCCGACGGAGCGCTCCTCGGGGCCCCGACCCGCACCGCCGGCCCCCCCGCCCTCGGCTTCCGCGCCCCCGACCGAGGAGAGCGAGGCCGTCGCCTCGCACGCCGGCCCATCACTGAGACTGAACATAGACTTCGCCACCCGAGAAGTGACGGTGGCCATCGGCGAGGACGCCGAGCCGATCCACCTCGTGTACGACGGCGCGGCCTGGCGGCCGGCTCCGTCTTAGACCCCCAACGGCGGCGCCAGCAGCCGGTAGCCCCCGCCGTGAAACAGCAGCGGCTCGTGCCCGTCTGCGACCTCGAGCTCCAGCACCTCGCCGATGAAGATCAGGTGATCACCCGCCTCATGCGTCATGTGCAGCCGGCAGTCCAGGAACGCCGCCGACCCCTCGAGGATTGGCGCGCCGCTGGCCGCGAACCGGTGCGGCACCTCGGCGAAGGCGTCCCGGCCCTTCGGCCGGTCACGCGAGGCGAAGTAGCGCGACATCGGTTCCTGCTCGACACTGAGGATGTTCACCGCGAACACGCCGTTGCGCGCGATGTGCTCCGCGCCCTCGGATGGATTGATCACGCACACCAGGATCAGTGGCGGATCGAGCGACACCGACGAGAAGGCGTTCGCCGTCATGCCATACGCGTGCTCGTCGCCGCGAGTGGTCACAACCGTCACGCCGGTGGCGAACGCCCCCACCGTCGAGCGGAACTCCTTGGCTGAGAAGGTCTCCACGGTCCCGTTGCCCCCTCCTACGCTGTGCCCGGTGTGCCGATGCGGTCCCGGATGATCTGATCGAAATCCGGCGTGGTGCCGAGCGACTGCGCCACGACCGAGCGGTACGTCGCACTGTCGAGCACGAGCAGCCTGGTCGGCTTGGTCGCCCGCGCGCTCGTGCCCCGCGGCTTGTCGAACAGGATCGCCATCTCGCCGAACAGGTCACCCGGGCCGAGGGTCGCCACGGTCTCGCTCGACCCGGCCTCCTCGCGCGTCACCTGAAGCTCCCCGTCGACCACGATGAAGAACTTGTCGGCCGGGCCGCCCTGGCGCGCCACCACGGTGTCGGGCTCGGCGTCCACGACCTGCAACGAGGCTGAGATCGTCTTGGCCGTCTGTGTGGGCAGTCCACCGAACACGCTGTAGGACCGCTCCCGATGGAATTCCGCCCCGAACACGCCGGGCGAGGAAAGGCTCCGGCTACGGCGGTTGTCAATGAACTGGATCTCGGTCGGCGTGATCCGGTAGAACGAGATGCTCATCGTCGCGCCGGGCGACAGCGACGGGAACTTCTGTCCGAACAGGTCAGCCACCCTCGCGATCTGCTCACCGCTCAAGAGCACCGAGCACTCACCGATCCCCTGCACTCCGCGCGTCTGGGTGAGATCATCGGTGTATTCGTCGATGGTGAAGGCCACCAGCGGGTTCTGCTCGATGTGCCGAGCGCTCTCGGCTGAACTCTTGGACCAGAAGTACAAAGACGGCCCATCGTTCACATATAGGAACGTTGCGGCGTGAGGTGTGCCGGCCGGCGATGCCGTAGCCAGCGTGAGCGTGTTTTGCGTGCTCAGATACTCGAGGACAGGGCCCGGTAACTCCTGCTCGATCGTGCTCATTGCGAGATCTCCTTGTTGTAAGCCTGGTGTCGATCCTATGGGTTCGGTGGGCAATTAGCGAGTGGTCCGTGTTGGACTTGGTCAGTGGCCGGCCAGAAGGGCGACCAAGAACAGCGCGATGAAGTGAAAGGCCTGGTCGAGCACCGCACCGAGCGACGGATTGGTGTTCAGATCGGCCTTCTTGACCACGCGGGCGTACTCGGTGAGCAGCCGTCCATCGTCCTGGATCAGATGCGGGATCGCGATCAGCGCCGCGATCCCGAGCACCCCCCAGTTCAGGCTGCCGAACAACCAGACCAGGCTGGGCACGAAGGCCAAGGTGTACGTCGCGATGTGCGCCAGGAGCGCGCGTCGCCTCACTCCCGGACTGGACAGTCCACCGCGCTTGTGCATGGCCTGCCAATCGGTCTGGAACAGGTAGTCGCCAAGCTGATGCGACACGAAGAACACCGCGAAGACCTCGACCCATGGCATCGGTCAGAACCTATCTCACCTACAGGTGACGAAATCCTTACGGCGCTCACGCGCGAGACGCTTCACCGGCCGGCGAGCTCGTGATCGCGCGCCGGCGCCCCCAGCTCGAGTTGCTGCTCTGCGCGGATGATGTGCACGACCGCGTTGATCAGCGCGAGATGCGTGAACGCCTGCGGGAAGTTGCCCAGGTGGCGACCGCTGTCGGCGTCGATCTCCTCGGCGTACAGCGCGAGCGGGCTGGCGAACGACAGCAGGCGCTCGCACAGGCGCCGGGCCCGGGCCAGCTCCCCGATCTCGACGAGCGCGGACACCAGCCAGAACGAGCAGATCGTGAACGACCCCTCCTCGCTGCCGAAGCCGTCGTCGGTCTGGCCCACCCGGTAGCGCAGCACCAGCCCGTTCTCGGTCAGCTCATCGGCGATGGCCAGTACCGTGGCCCGGATCCGCGGGTCCTCAGGCGGCAGGAACCGGACCAGCGGCATCAGCAGCAGCGAGGCATCGAGCGCGTCGGTGTTGTAGTGCTGCACGAACACCCCGCGCTCGTCCACGCCGTGCGCGCAGATGTCAGCGTGGATCTCGGCCGCCGCCTGCGTCCACCGTGCGGCCATCCGCTCGTCGTTGCGAATCTCGGCCAGCCTTGCGCCCCGATCGGCCGCCACCCAGCACATCAGCTTCGACGAGGTGAAGTGCTTGGGATCGCCGCGCACCTCCCAGATGCCGCGATCGGGCTCGCGCCAGCTCGACAGCGCGCTTTCGACCTGGCGCTTGATGATCGGCCACAGACGGTCGGGCAGTTGGTCGCGCGAGCGCGTGTGCAGGTAGATCGAGTCCAGCACCGCGCCCCATACGTCGTGCTGGTCCTGGTCGTAGGCGCCGTTGCCGATTCGCACCGGGCGGGAGTGCTCGTAGCCCGACAGATGATCGAGCACCTGCTCCTCCAGCTTGGCCTCGCCCCCGATCCCGTACATGATCTGGAGCTGTCCCTCCTCGGCCTCGGCCATATCGGCCACGAAGTAGAAGAAGTCGTTGGCCTCCTCCTCGAAGCCGAGCGAGTAGAGCGCCCACAGCGTGAACGTGGAGTCGCGGATCCAGCTGTAGCGGTAATCCCAATTGCGATCGCCGCCCGGCGCCTCTGGCAGCGAGGTCGTGGCCGCGGCGATCAGGGCGCCCGAAGGGCCGTAGGTCAGCCCCTTCAGGGTCAGTGCGCTTCGCTGCAGGAACGTGCGCCAGGGGTGATCGGGGAACGTGCCGTGCGCCAGCCACTCCTGCCAGAAGCGCTGCGTGCGCGCCAGGCGCTCGGCGGCCTGCGCATAGTCGGCCGGCATGGCGTGCTCGGACCAGCCGAGGGCGGCGAACGCGACCTCACCTTCGCGCAGCGTGGTCCGGGCACGCGCTCGCGGGCCTTCGAAGCCGAGCCGCAGATCGGTGACCAGGCGCAGCTTCAGGTCCATACCCTCCGAGCGTGCCACCGCCTCCCCGTAGCCCGGGCCGGTGTACTCCCAGTCCACGGCCAGCCCGCCGTAGTCGAACGCCGGCTCACATTCGAGCTTGATCTCCGCCGAGCCGTGAATGCATTCGATCATCCGCAGCAGCACATGGTCGGCATCGTGGTCGGTCGGTGAGCGGCGATGGCTGTGCGATCGCTCGGTGTCGTGGTGCCACGGCCCTATGCACAGCGCATCGCGGACGATCACCCAGCCTGTCCGCGTCTCCCAGCTCGTCTCCACGACCATCGTGCCCGGGATGTAACGCCGGCCGGCCGGGACGTTGACGTCGGATGGCCCGATCCGGAAGCCACCCGCGTCGCGATCGAGGATCGAGGCAAACACGCTCGGTGAGTCCATCCGCGGCAGGCACAGCCACTCGACATTGCCGTTCGGCGCGATCAGCGCTGTGGTCTCGCAATCGGACAGAAACGCGTATTCGCCAATCGGCGGAAACGCGCTCATCCGAGTCCCGTGATCGGTCTGAGCCCCCGACATCCCGGCTGCCGATTCTGCCTACAGCCCGTCGGACGTGTCAAGGTATCCTCGCCCGCCCGATGCAACCGCGCATGCAAATGACCTCGATCGACGTGATCGCGTCGGCGCTCGAACCGATGACTCCGGCCCTCGGCCGGATGAGCTCACCCGACGGCGCGGTGACGCTGATGCTGAGCGACCTCGCCGACGCGGCCGCCGCCGCGCAGGCGCTCGGACCCGAGCGCTGGGAGCAGGTCGTGCGCGATCATCATCTGCTCGTCGAGCGCCTGGTGGCCAGCCACGACGGACAGGTCGTGAAGTTCCAGAGCGACGGCTTCCTGGCTTCGTTCCGCAGTGCCCACGCCGGCCTGCACGCCGCCCTCGAGCTCCAGCGGACGTTCGCCGCCGGCCCGGCCGACCAGCGCTCGCTCGCCATCCGCATCGGCGTCCACTCGGGCTTCGTGCTCGGCAACCCCGACCAGCTCATGGGTCGCAATGTGGTGCTGACCGCGCGCATCGCCGGGCAGGCCAGGGGCGCAGAGATTCTCGTCTCCTCGAGCGCCAAGGAGTACACGGAGTCTGACTCGAGCCTGCGCTTCGAGGAGCACGGCGAGTACCACTTCAAGGGCCTGCACGGCGAGCACGTGGTGTACACGCTGCTCTGGCGCTAGACGGTCGACGAGCGCTCAGGCGGCGTCGGCCAGCAACCGGGCGTACTCGCCGGCGCTCTGGGGCCGTTTGGCCGCGTCCTTCTCGAGCGCGACCAGGAGCGTCCGCGAGAACCCCTCCGGAATGTCGGCGCGCACGCTGCGCGGATCGGGAGGCGGGTCCTGGAGGTGCGCCCACAGGATGCGCATGCCCTGGACCTCGGCGAACGGCGGACGACCGCACATGCACTCGTACATCACGCACCCGAGGGCGTAGATGTCGGTGGCTGCGCCCACCTGCTCGCCGCGGATCTGCTCGGGGGCCATGTAGTCCATCGAGCCGAGCGCCTGGCCGGGCAGCGTGAGCAGGCTGCCCTGCGTGTCCTTGGCCAGCCCGAAGTCGGTGATGTAGGCCCGGCCGGTCGCGTCGAGCAGAATGTTGGCCGGCTTGACGTCGCGGTGCACCATCCCGGCGCCCCACAGCGCCTCGAGTCCGGCGGCCACGTCGGTGCACACTCCCACGGCGGTCTGAACCTCGAGCGGGCCGTCGCGCTTGAGCTTGTCGTCGAGCGACATCCCCTCGATGAACCGCTGGGCCATATACGGCAGACCATCGTGCTCGCCGGTGTCGAGGACCGGCACCACATTGGGATGCTGGACGGTCTGGGCGATCCGGGCCTCGCGGTAGAAGCGGCGGCGGAACGTCTCGTCCCGGGCGTAATCGTCCTTGACCAGCTTGAGCGCCACGCGGCCACCGTCAGGTCCGGTGGCCGTGTACACCTTGCCCATGCCCCC
>JAFAYP010000174.1 GCA_019240305.1 Solirubrobacterales bacterium | reverse complement strand
CGCCTACTTCCAGCAGATCCAGGGCCGCTCCGCTCTAGGGGCGGGACTGGCCGTGCTGCCGATCGGGCTCGGCTTCTTCGTCGGCGCTCCGCTGTCGGGACGGCTGGTCGGGCGGCTCGGGCCACGGGTGCCAATGGTGCTCGGGCTGGGGCTGTGCGGCGCGGCCACGCTGGGGCTGCTGCGGATCGGCGTCGGCTCTTCGATCGGCGCGCTGTGGTGGAACCTGGCTCTTGTCGGTTTGGGTGGCGGGCTCAGCCTGACCCCGATGACCGCGGTGGCGATGGCCGCCGTGCGTGCGGCGCGGGCCGGCATGGCGTCCGCCATTCACAACTCGATGCGTCAGGTGGGGCAGGCTTTGGGCGTGGCGGTGCTCGGCTCGCTCGTGTACTCGGGCGTTATCGGCGGGCAGGCCGGGGGCGACCGGCTGCATGACGCAGCGGCGGCGGCCTTCGTGGACGGGCTGCATCGCGCGCTGGCCGTGTCCGGGGGGTGTCTGCTGGTGGCGGCGGCGTTGGCGGTGGCGCTCATCCCGGGCGGACTGCTGGCGCACCGGGAGGTGGAGCCGGTTTGAGGGTCGGTAAGACCTTTGGTTCCGCCCAACCAACGTGGTCATCTGAACTGACTGGTAGTCTGAAGTGACCATGAAGCAGATCGGTGCCGCGAAATTCAAGGAGCAGTGCCTTGCCATCCTGGACGAGATCGACCAGGAGGGCATCGTCATCACGAAGCGTGGAAGGCCGGTCGCCAAGCTGATCCCGATCGAGGCAGAGTCGAGCGAGCTGATCGGAAGCCTGCGTGAGCAGATCGAGATCCACGGGGAGATCCTGTCAACGGGTGTCGGCTGGGATGCTCAACCTTGACACCCACATCCTCGTCTTCGCCTTGGTCGGAGAGCTGCGAGCGGCCGAGGACCGGCTGCTGCATGCCGCGCGTTGGAGCGTGTCGGCGATCGTGCTCTGGGAGCTGGCCAAGCTCGTGCAGCTCGGACGGATCGACGTAGACCTCGAAGCGGCGGCGGTGCGTCGGGCGATCGGTCGCGTTCACGTCTGGCCGATCACCCTCGAGGTCGCCGTCGCGAGCACGCGCCTCGACGTGCGCGGCGACCCCGCCGACGAACTCATCGCAGCGACCAGCGTCGTGCATCACCTTCCGCTCCTGACGCGGGACCGCACCCTGATGGCCTCGAAGCTCGTTCCGCTGGCCTCGAGGCGGTAGGGCGATTCAGCGGACGATCTCGACCCCGTCGTCGGGCGTGGCGATCGCGACCCCGAGGCTGGCTGCGGCGCGGGCAAGCCTCGTGTCAGTGGTGGCCAACGGCTCGTTGAGTCGCCTCGCCAGGGCGACGTACAGTCCGTCATCAAACGTGAAGTTCTCTCGGAGAGCGAACGCGTCGAGCAGCAGCGACCCGGTCGGGTAGGTTTCCACGCCCAGCGACCGGAAGGCATCAAAGCTGCGCTGCGCCTCGTTCAGACCGAGCCTGCCCGACAGGGTGTGCCGGCGCAGGTAGCGGCCCAGTTCGACGCCGGCGCAGTCGGGCGAGGCGAGCGCATCGCTGGACGCCACCCAGGCACGCCAGGCCCGGCCGGCCGGGAGACCAACCAACACATCGATCAACAGCGACGCGTCGATGACGCTCACGCGGCACGCTGCCGCGATCGGCGCACCTCGACCGCGGCGCTCTGTCCCAGCTCCGGCGGCGCATCGTGATCAAGCAGAGCCATGAGCTCGTCGGGGGACGGCCGGGACGCGATGCGCTCCATCTCGCCGCGCAGGTAGTCGCTGAGCGTCTGACCGCGCAATGCCGCACGTGCCTTGAGCACGCGATGCACGTTCTCGGGTACCCCCTTCACCTGTACCATCCTCGACATGCCACGAGCATGTTAGCAGGCAAGTAGCATGCCGCGAACGGCAGCGCTCTGATCGGCGCGACTAGCTCGAGCGGTACTGTGCCTTTCGTGAGGATCGTGGTCGCGCCTTTGAGCGGCTTTCCGGACGGAGAGCGCCGGATCGTCAATGTTGGCGGTCGCTCTATCGGCGTGTTTCGCGTGGGCTCGCACTTCTACGGCATCCGCAACCGGTGCCCGCACCAGGGCGGACCGTTGTGCCTGGGTCATGTGCTCGGTGATGCGGTGGCCGACGCGCCGGGCTCTGCGCGGATCTCGAGCGATCCGCTACGCATCGCCTGTCCCTGGCATGGCTGGGAGTACGACCTGGACAGCGGCCAGTCGTTCATGGGCCCGGCGTCCCCGGGGGTTCGCAGCTATGGAGCGGGGGTGGAGCCCGGCGCCTCGCTGCTCGAGGACGCCACGGCGCGGCCCGAAATGCGGGTTCCAGGGCCGTACGTGGCCGAGACGTTCGAGGTTACGATCGAAGACGAGTACGTTGTGCTGCACACCTAGGAGGACTGACGATGGCGCACGTTGACACGCAGGTTGTCGAGACGATCACCAAGCGCAAGGTGGAGCTCGTCGATTGCGACGTGCACGCCCAGGCCACCGAGGCGATGCTCGCCAACTACCTGAGCGCTCCGGCGCGGCGGCTGCTCGAGCGCTACGGCCGCCGCACGCCGCGGGTCACCGACTGGTATCCACGCGCCCGCAACGCCGGCATGCGAGTCGACGCCTGGCCCGGCAAGCCCGGCCACATCTGGGGCAGCGACCCGGAGACCACGCGGGCGCAGCTGCTCGACGAGTTCGGGGTCGACTACGCCGTGCTCGAGGTACTGAGCGGCCAGGACTGCTACGACCATCCGGACTTCGCCGCGGAATGGAACTCGGCGGTCAACCAGTGGCAGATCGAGGAGTGGCTGTCGTTCGATCCTCGACTGCGGGGTACGATCGCGGTGCCGCATGAATATCCGTCGCTGGCCGTGGCGGAGATCGAGCGCTGCGCCGGCGACGATCGGTTCGTGGCGGTGCTGCTGCCGGCCAGCGCGGCCGAGCAGCTCGGCTCGCCGAAGTACTGGCCGATCTACGAGGCGGCCACCGCGTTCGGCCGGCCGGTGGCCTTCCACACCGGTGGCTACGTCGATCACCGAGGCCCCGGCTATCCGTCGTTCTACCTCGAGTACCACGTGGGCAACGGCATCGTCATGCAGAGCCAGCTGGCGAGCATGGTCGCCGGCGGCATGTTCGACGAGATTCCGGGTCTGCGGGTCGTCTTGACCGAATGCGGGGTGGCCTGGGCGGCGGCGCTCACGTGGTCTCTCGACTCGGCCTGGGAGCTGATGCGCGAGGACCACGCGCGCCTGCCGCGGCGCCCCTCGGAGTACATCCGCGATCACGTGTGGTTCACCACGCAGCCGATCGAGGAGCCCGACGATCCGCAGCACTTGCTGTGGGCGATCGAGCAGGCGCGGCTGGGGGACAGGCTGCTGTTCGCCACCGACTATCCGCACTGGGACTTCGACTCACCCAAGCAGGCGCTGCCCCGCGCGCTCGGTGCTCCGCTGCGCCGCGCCATCATGTGCGAGAACGCGCTCGCGCTCTACGGGCTGCCCGCCGAGCGAGCGGGGTGAGCCGTGGACGCCATCGACTGCGACCTGCACTGCGCGCCTGAGTCCTACGAGGCGCTGTTTCCGTATCTGAACGACTACTGGCGCCAGTACATCACTGAGGCCGGGATTCGGCTGAACGGACTGCCGCACGCCTATCCGCGCGGGCTTGGGGGGACGGCGCCATCCACCTACGACGCGCTATCCGAGCATGTGCCGGATTTCGCGATCCTCAACTGCCTGACCGGCTTCGAGACCCATCGAAACGCGTACTTCGCGGCGGCGGTGGCGTCGGCGATCAACGACTGGCTGCGCGAGGAGTTCCTCGCGCGCGATTCGCGGCTGCGCGCGAGCCTTGTCGTCTCGCCGCTGTCCACCGACGACGCGGTGTCGGAGATCTCGCGAGTGGGGGAGGACCCCCAGTTCGTGCAGGTGCTGCTGCCGGTGCGCAGCGACGTGCCGTGGGGAAACAAGAACCACCACGCGATGTTCGCCGCCGCGCGCGAGCGCGGGCTCCAGGTCGCGCTGCACGCCTGGGGGCGCGCGGGCCTGGCACCGACGCCGAGCGGCTTCACGACGACCTACATGGAGGACTATCTCGGCAACCAGCCGATCGCCCAGGCACAGGTGCTCAGCCTGGTCAGCGAGGGCGTGTTCGAGCGTTTCCCTGAGCTGCACGTGATCATGACCGAATGCGGCTTCGCGTGGCTCGCGCCGCTGCTCTGGCGCTTCGACAAGGACTGGAAGGGGGTCTGGCGCGAGGTTCCCTGGGTCAAGCGCCCGCCCTCCGAGTACGTGCGCGAGCACTTCCGCTTCACGACCGCTCCCGCGCACCTACCGAGCGATCCGGTGGCCGTCGATCAGCTGCTCGAGATGATGGACGGCTCCGGGATGCTCGTGTACGCGTCGGACTATCCGCACGAACACGGCGACGGTTTGCCGGCGCTGCTCGAACGGCTGAGCGATGCGCAGCGGCGTGAGCTGCTTACGGGGACCGCAGCCGAGCTGTACGGGCTGAGCGCGTAGCCGGAGCGGCGCCCCGCGGGGTCCCCGAGCCCGGGGCTAGCCGAAAGTCCAGCCACAGGCTCTGCAAGATTTCTTGCCGGCGGGGCGTTTCAGGCGCCATTACGCCGCCGTACGGGAGGATCGGCACTATCGGCGGCGCGTCATCCCGGCTTGAGGGTCTCTAAACAAACCTGGACGAACGTTTGATTGCGGGAACTGCGACTCCCGGTAGCCTTTCGGCGCACGGGGCGCAGTCCCCAAGCATGAAAGAAACGGCAGGGGCGCAGGCAGCAGCTGTGAGAGGTGAGCTGCCGGCGATTCGCCGTCCGTGGACGTCGCCGATGAAAGGGGCCTCCCTCATGGGTTGGCACGACTAGTGGTTCTGGAGGGGTTCGCATAGCGGCCCCTCCGTTTTCATACGCGACGTTGCACCGGTCTCATCGACCTTCGCGAGGAAAAGCTTTAGCTGTGTCCAGGGAGGTCTGGACACCTTTGGGGGTTGAGTATTCCGTCGCAGCGACCGATGAATAGGGTGCGATGGACCGCGACCATGCCACGGCTGGCAACAAACGCGCACGGCATCCGGGCCGCTGCGTGGCATTTGTGCACGCGTCTGCCCTCATTGCGGGCGCGACGCTCATCTGGCTGACGAACGACCTCGACCGCTGGCGGATCGGTCCGCTCGCAGTTCTCGCGGCATTCACGACGGTCAGCGTTCTCAGGGACATCTCGGACGGGACAAGCAAAGTCAGAGTCTCGGGAGTTCCCATCGGTTTGACGATGGCCGTTGTACTGCTGGGCCCAGGTCCCGCTGCGCTGTTGGGAGCGGCAACCATGATCGTCTCGTGGACACGTACGCGCGTCGCGTGGCCCCGGTTGCGCAACAACGTCACAACGTTCGTGTGGTACCCGCTGGTTGCCGGCTTGTTCTTTCACGAGACCATCGCGCTCACCGGACTCGGCGCGCATAGGTTGGCGTATTACCTCGTCGTGTTCGCTACGTTCGTCGTTGCACTGGTCGTGAACTTCGTGGGCGTGTTCGGGTTCAGGTCCTATCTGCACGGCTCCTCGATGGTGCACTGGGCGCGCCAGGCGGTGATCCCGATCATGTCCGCCGAACTGTTCTCAGGGCTTCTGACGATGGCGGTTGTATGGGCGGCGATCGAGGCGGGAACCATCGGGATCGTCCTTGCCGTCCTCGTCCTGATGATCTTCCAATACCTCGTAGGCGAGCTGCTCAAGTCCAAGCACCGCGGCGAGCAGCTCCAACGCGTCGCGACCACCGACGAGCTCACCGGGCTCGCCAACCGCGAGCGCTTCCGGGCCCGCCTCGACCAGAGGATTGCGGATGCCAAGTCGAGCG
This sequence comes from Solirubrobacterales bacterium, assembly GCA_019240305.1. Classification (GTDB taxonomy): domain Bacteria; phylum Actinomycetota; class Thermoleophilia; order Solirubrobacterales; family Solirubrobacteraceae; genus Palsa-465. Next base: position 512 of record JAFAYP010000174.1, on the reverse strand, counting down.
AAGAGAAGTTCGCGGTGATGCTGCTCGACCTCGATCGCTTCAAGGAGGTCAACGACACGCTCGGCCACCACTACGGGGATGAGCTGCTTCGGGACCTCGGTCCCCGGCTGGCCGAGGCGATCGGTCACGACGGCCTGGTGGCGCGACTGGGCGGCGATGAGTTCGCCGTCCTGCCGGCGGAGGCGACCAACGACGCCGAGGAGCTCGAGGCGATCGCCCAGCGGCTCACCAGGTGCGTCCAGCATCCGGTGGTGGTCGACGAGATGACGCTCGAAGTGGGAGTCAGCATCGGCGTGGCGCGCTTCCCGCGCGACGGCGAGGATCCGCACTCGCTGCTGCGCAGCGCCGACGTGGCAATGTACGCGGCGAAGGAAGCCCACTCGGGCTGCAAGGTGTACGCCGCGGCACTCGATCGCCATTCGGTGCGCCGCCTGAGCGTGCTCAGCGAGTTTCGGCGCGCGCTCGACTCCGACGAGATCGTGGTCTTCTACCAGCCGATCATGTACATGGGC
>JAFAYP010000086.1 GCA_019240305.1 Solirubrobacterales bacterium | reverse complement strand
CGGTGGGCGTGGGTCGGTCCGGCGCCACCGTAGGCGAAGAGCACGAAGTCGCGCGGGTCGTACCCCGCGCGGAGGGTGACCTTGCGCAGCAGATCCGCCATCTGATTGTCGGCCACCTTGCGCACCCCGGCCGCCGCCTCCAGCACGCCGAGGCCGAGCGGTCGGGCCACGTGTTCCTCGACCGCGGCCACCGCCCGCTCGCGGTCGAGCGACATCTCGCCGCCCAAGAAGTAGTCCGGGTCGATGAAGCCGAGCACCACATCGACGTCGGTGATTGTGGGACGTGCGCCGCCGCGCCCGTAACACGCCGGGCCCGGATGAGCGCCGGCGCTTTGCGGTCCCACCGTGAGGTGCCCATCCTGCACCTGCGCGATGCTGCCACCGCCGGACCCGATGGCCGTGACGCCGATCATCGGCAGCGCCACATGGAAGCGCCCCACCTCGGCCGTGCGAGTCAGCAGCGGCTGGCCATCCACGATCAGCCCGACGTCGAAGGAGGTGCCGCCCATGTCGGAGGTGATCACGTTCGGCCAACCCTTCTCGGCCGCCAGCGCCGCGGAGGCGAGCACGCCCCCGGCCGGGCCGGAGGTGAGCATCGCCGCCGCCTGACCCGCGGCGTCCTGCGCGGGAAGCACGCCGCCTCCCGACTCCATGATCGAGAGGCCACCCTCAAAGCCGTCCGAGCGCAGCTCGCGCTCTAGGTTCGTCACGTAGCGCGCGATGATCGGCCCAAGGTAGGCGTTGATCGCGGTCGTCGATGTGCGCTCGTACTCGCCGAGCACCGGCAGCAGCTGGGAGGCGGTACTGACGAACACCTCGGGGGCCTCCTCGGCGATGATCTCGGCCGCTCTGCGCTCATAGGCATCGTTGCGGAACGCCCACAGGAAGGCGATCGCGATCGCCTCGACGCCGTCGGCCACGAGCTCGCGCACCGCCTCGCGAAGCTGGCCTTCGTTGAGCGGGACGATCACCGACCCCTTGTAGTCGACGCGTTCCTCCACCTCGCGGATGCGGTCGACCGAGACGATCGGGTCCGGATGAGTGCGCGCAGAGAAGTGCAGCGTCTCGTGCGCGGCCAGACCTGCCCAGCTGGCCATGGCTCGCTGCGTGCGCAACACGTCGCGGAAGCCCCGGGTGCACAGAAGGCCGGTCTGCACCCCCTTGCGCTCGATGAAGGCGTTGGTTGCCTGCGTGGTGCCGTGTGCGTAGTAGGCGAGCTGTCGGCCGACGTGGCCTTTGGCCACCCCGGCCCTGGACGCCGCAAGGCCGAGCCCGGTGAGCGCACCCTGGGTCAGCTGCTCCTTGGTGGTCGGACTCTTCGAAACGTGCAGATCGCCGTCGGCGGTCAGCAGCACCGTGTCGGTGAACGTGCCTCCGATATCCGAGCCAGCGAACAAGTGTGTTTCATTGTACGAAACAGATTTCATTTTAGTGCCGAGGACGTTAACCCACGCAAGGCGGAGATGTCAAGCTCACGAGCCGGGGAAGCCGTGCGAGCAAAACAAGCCCTCGGGATCGACCTCCCGACGCACTTCCTGCAGTCGTTCCCAGCTGGCTCGGTCAAAGGACCGGTGCGCACGGCCGGGAAGCTCGAAGTTGCTCTGACCGACGTAGAAGCCGACGGCGCTCGCTTCCAGCGGCTCAGACGTCGCGGCGACCCAGTCGAGATTGACGCGATCGTCCTCGGGGCTGTCCCAGTAGGACCACAGCCCGGTCCAGAGCCTGCCGTGAGCCGAGAAGGCACCCTCGCCATCGACGTCGGCAGGGATGACCGGCTGGCGCGCCAGCATGTTGTTGACGATCGCACGGGGCGCGGGTGCCGATGCGTAGTGGACAGCCAGCTCGGGGAGCAGGCGTGCCGGATCATTGCTCCAAAACGTGTCTCCGTGCACGCGGCATTCGCTCGGGCAAAGCGACGCGCTCCACGCCTGCATCGCCTGCGGGGTGGTCTCCTCGAACGTGCGCCGGAAATGGGCGGCGGCGATGGTTGGACACGACTCGAGCGGCGCCAGGCTGGCCCGCGCGGCGGAAAGCGAATCCGCGAACGCGACCGCGCGGAGCACGAGCCGCTGTGCGCGGTCGGGCTGGGTAACCAGGGCAAGGCCGAGTTCGACCTCGCGTGAGAGCGCGCCTTCCAGCTCACAAAGCCACGCGACCACATCCGCGGTGTGCGCCACGTCGTAGCCGTAGGCGCTGAGGACCATGTGCCGTGGCGCGGGGTGCAGCCCCAGGCGAAAGCGCGTGACGATGCCCGGGAAACCCGCCCCGCCGCCGCGCGCCGCCCAGAAGAGGTCGCGGTTGCGCGTGCGATGGGCCTGCACGACGTGGCCGTCGGCCAGGACGACCTCGACGCCGGTGATACTGAGGCAGGCAGGGCCGTAGCTCGGCATGTTCCA
>JAFAYP010000483.1 GCA_019240305.1 Solirubrobacterales bacterium | reverse complement strand
CGGCGCATAGTGGCGGGCGGCGAGCCGAGGCTCGGTGTCGAGCTCGAGATCGGTGACCGCACCGACCGGCGTCGGCTTGCCGGCGTACACGGCGGACAGCCGTCGCCGGCGCCGGCGCGCCTCGGCCGGCGAGACCGTCTCGGGCGGCGGCTCGCGCCGGCGCTCCAGCATCGCCAGGGTCAGCTGCACCTCGGGGGCGAGCGTCTCCCCGTCGACCTGCACCGGCGGCCGTCCGGACAGACGCACCTGCGCCGGGGCGGGCAGCGCGTCGAGCGCCAGCGCCGCCCACCGCTGGGCGCGGAGGCTCAGCGTGGAGAGGGCGCGGGGCACGCGGCGATGCTACCGGCCGCCACGCGCCTCAGGCGGCAGTCGCACGACGGCGGCGGTCTCGCGCCCGGCCATACACGATGGTAGGAGCGGATGCGCGTCTTGCGGCGGCGGGTGCTGGTCGGCCTCATGTGGGGCCAAATCGAGCACATCCCAGGCGGGTTCGGCGTCTCAAGCGCTCGGGAACACTGTCGTGCGCCCCGGGGCTTCCCTGGGGCGGCGGTATCGTTGCCGTGAGTGAGCGCCCGCATCAACCACGTCAGCATCAACGCCCGCAACCTCCAGGAGTCGGTCGACTTCTGGGTCGAGCTCCTCGGCGCCGAGCTGATCCCGACGCCGAACTTCGGCCTGCCGGTCCAGTGGCTGGCGCTGGGGCGGACTCAGCTGCACCTGTTCGAGCGCGACATCCAGCCGACCAGCCATCACCATCTGGGCATCACCGTCGACGACCTCGAGCCGGTGTACCGCGTGGCCGAGCGCCGTGGCGCGTTCGACAGTCGGTCGTTCAGCAACCACCTGGTCGAGCTGCCCGGCGACGTGGTTCAGCTGTACCTGCGCGATCCCGCCGGCAACCTGGTCGAGATCGACCAGGCCGGGGTGGATCGCCTGCCGGAGGACATTCGCGCGCAGGTGAAGCCGCTGTGGGAGGTCAACCCCCAGAGCGAGGAGCAGATGCAGGGCCGCCTGTTCGTGCCCGAGTGAGGGCCCGCCGTCCCGGACCCTGAGCGGTTGTACCGAGAGCCGGTCTCGCGGATACTGTGCCCGTGGGCCAGCAGGTCGCCGCCAGGACCTTCAGCCGCGAGGATCGCCAGCGCTACCGACGAAAGGTCCGGGCCTGTCTGGACGTGTTCGCGCGGATGCTCTCGGAGGCGCGGTTCAATCCCGAGCGCCGTTCGTTCGGTCTGGAGATCGAGCTGAACCTGACCGCCGAGGACGGCGATCCGGCGCTGGTCAACGCTGCCGCGCTGGAGGCGATTGCCGATCCGAGCTTCCAGACCGAGCTGGGGCAGTTCAACGTGGAGATCAACGTCCCACCGCGCTTGCTCGAAGGTGGGGTGTTCTCCGAGCTCGAGCGGGATGCGCGCGCGAGCCTGAACGACGCCGAGGAGCGGGCCCGCACGGTCGGCGCGCACATGATGATCATCGGGATCCTGCCGACGATCGGCGCCCGGCATCTGCGCGCCGAAGCGTTCAGCGCCAACCCCCGCTACGCGCTGCTCAACGAGCAGGTGTTCGCCGCCCGCGGCGAGGATCTGGAGATCTCGATCACCGGCGTAGAGCGGCTGTTCATCCACGCCGACACGATCGCGCCCGAGGCGGCCTGCACCAGCGTCCAGCTCCACCAGCAGGTCGAGCCCGATGCCTTCGCCCGCTACTGGAACGCGGCGCAGGCGATCGCCGGCGTACAGGTCGCGGTGGCCGCGAACTCACCGTTCTTCTGCGGCAAGGAGCTGTGGCGCGAGACCCGCATCGCGCTGTTCGAGCAGGCCACCGACACCCGGCCGGAGGAGCTGAAGGTTCAGGGGGTTCGCCCCCGGGTGTGGTTCGGAGAGCGCTGGATCACCTCGATCTTCGACCTGTTCGAGGAGAACGTGAGCTACTTCCCGGCGCTGCTGCCGGTAGTCGAGGACGAGGATCCGCTCGAGACACTGGAGCGCGGCGACGTTCCCCGGTTGGGCGAGATGCGCCTGCACAACGGCACGATCTATCGTTGGAACCGGCCGATCTACGACGTGGTGCGCGACCAGCCGCATCTGCGCGTGGAGAACCGCGTGCTTCCCGCCGGCCCGACCGTCGTCGACATCCTGGCCAACGCCGCCTTCTACTACGGGCTGCTGCGGACGCTCGCCGAGGAGGATCGGCCGGTGTGGTCGCAGATGTCGTTCTTGGCAGCCGAGGAGAACTTCCACGCCGGCGCCCGCGACGGGATCGACGCCCGGCTGTACTGGCCGGGCCTGGGCGAGGTGCCGGCGGCCGAGCTCGTGGTTCGTCGCCTGCTGCCGCTGGCCCGCGACGGGCTCGAGGGCTGGGGAGTGTCCAGCGAGGATGCCGACCGGCTGCTCGGGATAATCGAGCGTCGGTGCGTGCTTCTGCGAAACGGTGCGGCCTGGCAGAGCCAGGTGTTCCACCGCCTGTACGAGGACAAGGCGATGGCTCGCGACGAGGCGCTGCGCCAGATGACGCGCCGCTACCGCGAGCACATGCACTCAAACCAGCCGGTCCACGACTGGCCGACCGACTGACCGCGTCGTGAGTGACGCGTACCGGTCGGCCGGCGTCGACTACGAGACCCTCGACGCCGGCAAGCGCAGCGCGCTGAGCGAGGCGCTCGCCACCTCGGAGCTGCTCCGCGCCGCCGGCGGACGGGCGCTGGACGAGTCGCGCGGCGAGCCGGCGTTCGTGTTCGAGGCCGGCGGCCAGATGCTGGCGTTCGTCGTCGAGGGGCTCGGCACCAAGTCGATGATCGCCCGCCGGGTCGAGCAGGAGCTCGGCGTAAATGCGTTCGCGAATGTCGCCTACGACACCGTGGCGGCGATCGTCAACGACCTGTGCTGCGTCGGGGCCCTGCCGCTCGTGGTCAACGCGTACTTCGCCACCGGATCCTCCGACTGGTACGCCCGGCGTGACCGCCACGAGGCGCTGCTGGCCGGCTGGCGCGAGGCGTGCGCGGACGCGAGGGCGAGTTGGGGCGGCGGCGAGTCTCCGTCGTTGCCCGGGCTGGTGGCGCCGGAGGACATCGAGCTCGCCGGGAGCGCGGTCGGGATGGTGCCCGAGGGGCGCCGCCCGATCTTCGGCGCTGCGCTGGAGCCGGGCGATGAGGTCGTGCTGGTGGCCTCGAGCGGCCTGCACGCCAACGGCGCCTCGCTCGCCCGGGCGGTGGCTGATCGACTCGAGCAGGGCTACCGGACCGCGCTGCCGAGCGGGCGGACGTTTGGTGAGGCGCTGCTCGACCGCAGCGTGTTGTACACCGAGCTCGTACGGAGGCTTCTGTCGAGCTCGATCGAAGTCCACTACCTCAGCCACATCACGGGCCACGGCCTGCTCAAGCTGATGCGCCCCCGCCGCGAGCTGACCTACCGGATCACGTGGCTGCCGCCGGTGCCCGAAGTGCTGAGCTTCCTGGTCAATGAGGCCGGCATGGAGTCGGCCGCGGCCTACACCACCTTCAACATGGGATGCGGGTTCGCGGTGTACTGCGGTGCTGGCCGCGGCGAGCACGTGGTTCGCCTTGCCTCGGAGCTGGGGCTGTCGGCCGGCGTCGCCGGGATCGTGGAGGAAGGGCCGAGGCGGGTGCTGCTCGAGCCGGTCGACGTCGTGTACGAGTCGGGGGACATGGACCTGACGCCGGGCGCCGGTAGCTAGCCGCGTTCTACACCGGCAGCATCGTCTGCGGCGCGGCCGCCGCGCGTACCACCGCGCCGAGCAGCTCGGCCCGGCCCTGGAGGCTCGTAGGCAGGACGGAGGTGTCGAGCGCCGGCCCGGGCTGGGCGAGGTGGCGGACCGAGTCGCGCACGCCGTCGGTGAAGTGGGCGCCGGTGGAGGCGAGATCGCCGCCGAGGATCACCGCCTCGGGGTTCAGCGTGTTGCACAGGTTGGCGATCACCACACCGACCGTGCGCCCTGACTCGGCGAGGACCTTGGTGGCCACCGGGTGCTCCATGTCCTCGGGGTTGAGCGGATCCAGCCCGAGGGGCTCGAGCTGGCGGCGGACCACGTCGATCGACACCGTCGCCTCGAGGCAGCCGCGGTTACCGCACCGGCACCACGCGCCGGTGGGATCGATCTGGGTGTGGCCGATCTCGCCGGCCATCCCCTGAGAGCCGCGATACAAGCGGCCGTTCAGCACGAGCGCGGCGCCGATCCCGTTGGAGGCCTTCACGTAGATGAAATCACGCAGGTCGCGGGCAGCTCCGTGGGTCATCTCGCCCAGCGCGCCAAAGGCGGCATCGTTGCCGAGGATGCATGGCAGACCGGTCCGGCGGCGCAGCTCCTCGCCCGGATCGAGATCGACCCAGCTGGCCAGGATGGTCGGTGAGCCGACCCGGCCGGTGCGGCTTGAGAGCGGGGCGGGAATCCCGGCCGCGGCGGCGCGGACCTCGCTCAGCGGCACTCCAGCGGACTCGAGGACCGCGTGCAACAGGTCCGCGGCGCACTCCAGCGCGTCGGCCGCCTGGCGGTCGACGTCGAGCTGCGTGCTCTCCTCGGCGAGGATCTGGCCCTCTTTGGTGGCCACCGCCACGCGGATGTGGCGATGGCCGAAGTCGAAGCCGGCGACCAGCCCGTCGGGCTTGCGCAACGACAGCAACGTCGCCGGGCGGCCGCTGCCCGAGCCGACGCCGCCGCCACGCGCCGGCGCCTCGGTGATCAAGCCTTCGCGCAGGAGCTCGGCGACCAGGGCGGTGGTGGTGCTGCGGGGCAGCCCGATCGCCCGGGAGAGCTCCGAGCGGCTGACTGGCCCGTCGTCGCGGATCATCGCCACAAGGTGGGCGCGCAGGAGGGTGTGGGCGGTGGCAGGCGAGCCGTCGCGGGCCGGGGCCGGGCTCGCCGGGGCCGGGCTCGCCGGGGGCGGGCTCGCCGGGGCGTGGCTCGCAGGCTCCTCCTGGGTGCGGCGCACCGGCCGCAGCCTAGCTCATCCGCGCTTTTTTGGCCGCGTGCGGGCCGAACTACCAGCCATCGAGTACGCCTTGACCCGAGTGGTCGCCGGAGCGCCACCGGGCGACCGCCTCAACCCGCCGTTCATTTGGCCGCCAGGTGTTCAAACGGCCACGTAGCCCGTGGCTGTCCCGGCGCCGACCCGCGGCCGCTAACGCACAGGCAATTCGGCCCAGACAGTCTTTCCGTCGGGGTCGGGGTCGATCCCCCAGTCGCGAGTGACCGACGAGACCAGGCGCAGCCCCCGTCCGGACGGGGCGCCCGGCGCGGGTCTGCGGACGATCGGCTCCAGCGTGCTCCAGTCGTGCACGGAGATCCGGAAGACCGAGCCGTCGTAACGGACCGACACGCAGAACGGCGTGCCGGCGTGGATCACCGCGTTGGTGGCCAGCTCCGAGACCACGAGCTGCACGTCGTCGTCGGATACCCGGCTGCCGTAGGGACGACGGGCGAGCACGCCGGTGACGAACCGGCGAGCCGCGAACGGAGCGTCAGGACCGGCCCGGAAATCGGCGCTTGCCTCATCGATGACCGAGGTGTGCAGATGGCAGACCTCGTGCAGCGCATCGGCGTGGGCTTCGCCGGCGGCGGATTGGATGTGATACCCGCACCACAGCGCGAAGCGAAGCTCGCGGCCGAGCTCGTTCCAGAGCTTCTCGAGCTCGATGGCGCCGAGCACGTGGCCGGCGTCCCAGAGCAGGGCGACCATCTCCCCGTAGGCCCGGACCCGGCGTCCGCCCTGCTGAGCCGCGGACACGACCCCACCGATCGCGTCCCGGAAGGCGTTCGCATCGATCTGGCCGGCATGGATGAACCGGCGCATCGTCTCAGCGGCGTCCAGCACCACATAGCTTCCATCCCGGGCGGCCTTTCGTACATCGATGCCGGCTCCGACCAGCTCGGCATCGAACGCGCTCCGATGGGCCTCGCCGGCGATGACGACGGCCGCCTCGCCCGCGCTCACGGCGTGGCTCAGATAGCCGCCCACGGCGCGGATGAGGTCGGCGTCGTCGTCGTAGAACTGCACGACGTGCTCGCCGTCTTTCGCCGACCACTGTGGACTGTGGACTGCCATCGTCTGTTCCCACCGCCTCCTGGGACCCCTCACGGAACCGGCCCTCCGCGCTCCGGTGCCGT
>JAFAYP010000291.1 GCA_019240305.1 Solirubrobacterales bacterium | reverse complement strand
AGGTCGAACTCGAGCTCAAGCGCTGGCATCCCACCGCGGAGGAGTGGGAGGACCCCGACGCGCCGCTGCCCGAGACCGACGCCGAACTGTCGGCCGAGCACGCCGAGCGCGTGGCCCGCGAGCGCGAGGAGACCACCGAGCGCGGCTACGCCGAGTATGAGGTCAGGGTTGAGTGCGGCTCGCATCACGACACGGTCACGCTGGCCGACCGCCTGCACGAGGAAGGCCTGCCCGTCGTGCGCCGCTGGCGCTACCTGCTCGTCGGCGCCAGCGACGAGGACGCCGCGGGCGCGCTGGCCGAGCGCCTGAGGGCAGAGGCTCCGAGCGGGAGCACGATCACCGCGGAGGTCAGCCAGCGGGCGGCCTGGGACGACGATCCGCTCCGCGGCTCATTCGCGGTGTTCGGCGGCCTGGGCGGCTGACGCCGAGCCCCGGGGCTACGAGCCCGTCTCGGAGCGTGTCTCAAAACCCTCCCACGTGACCGTCGGCTCCGCGTCCGCCGGTCGTCCTTTCTCGTCGGACGCGGCCGCGCTGGCGACATCAGATGCGAAAGTCTCGCGGGCCTTGAACAGGAAGTAGCCCGCCGCGCCGAGCGTCGTCAGCATCACGAGGAAGGTGACTTCCAGCCCAGTGGTGGTGCTCGAAGATGGGGCGTTGAGGTGCCTTCGCACGTCCCCGATGGGGACCTGCGACGGGACGATCCCCGAGATCAGCTGCGACACGCCACCGAAGACCAGCGGCGCGAGCGCCTGCGCGAGCGAGCGCACGACGGTCAGCGCGCTCTGCGCCCTTCCCCATAGCCCGGCCGGGACCACGTCGAGGCGCGCCGCCTGAAGCGGCGGATTGGCGGCCGAGATCAGGGCGGCCCCGACTACGTCGAACCAGATCGTGGGGGTGATGCTCGAGCCGAGGAACCCGGGGATCATCAACAGCGCTGCGCCGGCGTAGCAGACGCCCGAGAACCACACACGGGCCGATAGATAGCCGCGCTTGAGCAGGATGTCCGGTACGCGGCCCCCGACGAGCGTTCCAATCACCGCGCCGACCACCAGCAGCGCGAGGAACAGCTCAGCCTCCGCTTGACCGACCTTGAAGTGCCCCACTACGAACAACAACGCGAATGTCTGGAGTCCCGCGAAGTAGAAGTAGCCGAGCGACGAGCCGATGATCATCAGCACGTTCGAGGGGATCGCGAATAGGTAGCTGATCGATCGCCGGAGGCTCATCTGGCCGGGATCCTCGTGGAGCACCAGCCGGGGGTTGGGCTCGACGCCCGCGGCCCGTGCCGCGTCACGCGCGGCTTGCTGGGCCGCGTCGAGGGCCGGCGCCTCCGCGGCCGCCCCGGCGGCATCCTGCTCGGCGGCCCCCGCGCCCCGGTGCACCGCCAGGTCAAGGTCGACGTCACCGACCTGGAGATGGCTCTGGCCGCCGCGCATAGGCTCCGGGACAGTCCGCCACAGCTCACGGGCCAGGAAGAAGCCGGGCAGCCCGAGCACGATGAATGCGGCGCGCCAGTCGATCAGACTCGCTACCAGCCCGCTGATGATGAATCCGAACGCCGTACCGGCAGCCTCGCCAACGAGGATGTAGGACCAGATCCGCCCGCGCTCCTCGGCGGAGAAGTAGTCGCCGGTGAGCGAGGCGATCGCGGGGCCCGCGGTGGCGGCGACGGCTCCCAGGGCCACCCGCGTGAGCAGAAGACTGGAGAAGCTCCCCGCGAACCCGCTGAACAGCGACGCGAGGCTCCAGAGCACGACGCTTAGCGCCAGCAACGGCATTCGCCGCGTGCGGTCGACCATCAGCCCGACTGGGATCGTGAACACCGCTCCGACGACCAGCGAGACCGAGGCCAGCAGCCCGATCTCGGTGTTGTTGATGTGCAGTCCCGACTCAAGCTGCCGTGCGATCGCGCCCACGGTCGACGAATCAGCCCCATTGAGCGCGAGCACGAACGCAAACAGCACGATCACTCTGGCCCTGGCCGGTCCACCGACGCGTCTGACCACCTGGCCGCGGGCCACCCGGCCGGCCCAGCGGCTGCCTCGGTACGTACCGCGCAGCATCCCGCGCACAGCGCGCGCGAATAGGGATGGGCGGGCGCCCGATCCAGGCGGGCGAGAACCCGGCGTTCCCACCCGGGGTCAGCCCTCTCTCAACGTCTCGGGCTGCTGAGCGGCGCCGG
>JAFAYP010000225.1 GCA_019240305.1 Solirubrobacterales bacterium | reverse complement strand
CTGGCTGGGCTTGGGCGCGGCCGCCTTGATGGCCTGCGACAACCTGCTGCTGGTCCACTCGAGGATCGCCACGCTCGACATCTACGCGACCGCCGGGATGGTCTGGGGCGCCGTGCTCTACCTGCGCAACCGGCCGCTGCTCGCGGGCGCCGTGATCGGCCTCGGCGCGAGCGCCAAGGAGGTGGCCCCCTACGTGCTGTTCGCGCTGGCCATCCTCGAGCTGCTGCGCTGGGTGCGCACGCGCGATGAGGTGGCCACGCGGGTGGGGCGCCTGCTCGCCTGCGCGGTGGCCTCGGCGCTGTCCTTCTTCGTGCTGCTCACCGTGATGGGCTGGATCGCGCCGCCCTACAGCCCGCAGACCGGCAAGCGCGTGCCCGGCGGCGCGCTCGGACACATCGGGCACATCCTCACGTACGCCTCCGGGCAGACCAGCCCGCACGGGCCGCACGGGATCGCCTCCTATCCCTGGGACTGGCTGGTCGACATCAAGCCGATCACCTACCTGCAGATCAACCCGCTCCATCCGACGTCCGCGCTCAACAACATCGAGCCCGCCGTCCACTTCCTCGGCCTGATCAGCCCGCCGATCCTGCTGCTGACGCTGCCCGGGCTCCTGTTCGCGGCCTGGCCGCTGCTGCGCCGCCGCCCGCCGTCCACCAGCGAGGTAGGCATCGTCGGGCTCGCGTGGTTTCTCGGAACGTTTCTGCCGTACGTGGCGATGAGCGTGATCCAGAGCCGAACCAGCTACCTGTACTACATGGTGATCGTGATGCCCGGGATCTATCTGGTGGTGGCCCACCTGGTGGCCCGGATCGGCCCGCGGCGAAAGCTCGTCCTGCTGTGGATGGTCAGCGTGCTTGCCGCCGCGGTTGTGCTGTACCCGTTCACCCCGCTGCCGTGAGGTTGACCGGCAGCGGTCCGTAGCGGAGCAGGGCTGCAGTCGCTCTGGCCGATTGGACGGTGAAGTTGCCGCTGAGATCCACCCCAGCGGCGTCGACCCCGTCCGGATAGACCTTGTAGTCGACGTACGGGACCGTGATCAGGCGGTTGTCGATCGCGATCGCGAAGTGTTGGTTGAGCGTCTCGCCGAGCCCGCTGACGCTGTCGCCGCGCTGGGCGACCTTCGCCGTCAGCGCCTGGAAAGCGTGCCGGCCGGCCTGCGTGAGGTCGAAGATGACGTCGGGGATCTTCGTGTTCGGGTCGGTGCTCGCACGAGCATCGACGATGGCGCTGCCGGAGAGCGCCTGGTCGTCGCGGAGCACGAAGTAGCCATCCGCCGAGCCCTGAATGCCCGCTCCCTGCCCAATTGCCTGCACCACGATGGCCCGGTCGGATGGGGGCTGCTTGGCGGCCAGGTTCAGCGCCTCGGAGAGTGACAAGCAGCCCGCTCCCGAATCGCCCGGCGCCGCCGATCCGGAACCCTGGCTGATTGTGAGCGCGGTCGGATCCTGCACTTTGAGCTGGCTTGCCACAGACTTGCCGTCGGGTGTGATCACGCTGGCTTCCCAGTCGTAGAACGCGAGCCGCCCGGGCGCGGACAGCGCGAGGATCCGGCTACGGGCACCGGGCGTGGCGCGGGACAGCGTCACGGTCACCCCGTCGCCGGTCGCAGCCACCTGGGCTCCCGGCAGCACCGCGTGCAACCGCTCGCGCAGCAGCGTGACTGACTGGTTAATCGCCCGCGGGTCGGCCGGGGACGCCGTGAATGAGAGGCTGAACGCCGGGTGCGAGGCCGGCGGGGGCGCCGCGCCCTCGTTGCCCCGCGCGGCCAGGAACACGCCGGCGACCACGATCACCACGAGCACCGCCGCCACCATGGCCAGATTGCCCAACCTGAGCCGTCCGCGCCGCGTGCGCGCAAGCCCAGTCTCCACCTGGCGCACGATCTGGCGCTCGACGCGCTCGAAGTAGTCGCTCATCGCTCACCCTCCCTCAGTTGATCTCGCAGCCGGGCCAGCCCGCGGCTCACCCGCTGGCGAGCCACCAGCTCCGAGCAGTTCAGTTGCCGGGCGATCTCGCCGTATTCGCGCTCCTCGAGCACCCGGGAGCGGACCGCGTCGCGTTGGCGTTCCGGCAGCTGCTCGACCAGCTCGAGGACCGGCTGATCGGTCGCGGCGGCCAGCTCGTCGACGCGGGTCAGGTCATCGTCGTCGAGCAGCTCGGGCTCGAAGGCCAGCCGCCGGCGAGCCTTGTCCTCGACGCGACCCCGACGCCGGCTCTCGAGCAGCTTGTTGCGCGCGATCCCCAGCACCCAGGGGCGGGCCGAGCCGGCCCCCCGTGCCCGGAAGCGGCGGGCGAACAGGAAGGTGGCAGCGAACACCTCGGCGGCCAGGTCGGCTGTCGCCTCCCGATCGGCGGTCTCGCGCAGCAGGAACGCCACGACCGTCGGCAGGTGGCGGCGGTAGAAGTTCGAGAAGGCCTGCCCGTCGCCGGCCACCACTGCAGCCAGCAGTTCACCGTCGGTTCGCTGTCGGTCCGTCGGCATCGTCGACAAAGACTTTGCGCGAAACGCTCCTCTGTGACACGTCAGTCGCCGTCTCCAAGCCACAGCTCCAGTACCTCGGCGGCGAGAACCGCCGGCGCGCGGCCGGTGGCGTCGATCGTGTGGACGCCGGCCAGCTTGCGCATCCAGGTGAGCTGACGGCGGGCGTAGTTGCGGGTACGTCGCTTCATCGACTCGATGTCGCCGGCCAGCAGCTCGTCGAAGCCAAGCGCCTTGCGCGCGGTGCCTGAGGCCCCCGCGGCGTTGGCGCGCCGCACCTCGTCCTGGGCGCCGGCGGCGAGCATCGCATCGACGCGAGCATCGATCCGCTCGTAGAGCTGCCGGCGGTCGAGGACGAGCCCGACGAGCAGCGTCGGGCGGCGAGTGCTGTCCGTCCACAGCTCGGAATCC
>JAFAYP010000150.1 GCA_019240305.1 Solirubrobacterales bacterium | reverse complement strand
CTTGGTCGTCGGGGTGGTGCTGCCGGTCGGCACAGGGTCGGTGATCTCGGTGGTGCTGTACTCGACCCGCGTCCCCGGGTAGTCGCAGACGTAGCGGGCGCTGTTCCCGACCGTGACCTGGGCCTGGCTGGTCGACGGTGGGCTGTTGCAGTTGCGGCTGCGGCTCTGCCGGTAGGCGAAGTGGCTCGTCGACAGGTCAATCGAGAGGACCGGAGCCCAAGTCGGCGTGGTCAGGGCGATCGTCTCGCCGCGCACCACGGGAATGCTCGTCGTGAACGGGAACTGGACGACCTGACCGAGGTAAGGCTGAACGTCCACCAGCGGACTGGTGGCGACGACCTGCCAGTTGCGCTGGCTCGACTTGCCCACCGGCTTGAGGATTGTGAGCTCGACCTGGGCGTCGCCTCCGTACGTGCTGTCCAGGAACTTGACGTCCTTCTGCGCCGTGGTGGCGTTGGTCGACAGCGACGACAGTCCGACCGTGAACGCCACGAGGCGCCCAGCCTGCTTGACCGTCGACGGATAGGCGACGTTGTCCCTGATCGTCTCGAGCGCGGTGGCGCGAGTCAGGACGATCGTGCACTGCGTGGGCGCCACGCCCTTGGGACACGTCGGCGCCACCAGTGGTGTGGTGGAGAGCCCCAGCTCGACGGTTGTCGCGCCAGCGGAAGCAGGTAGGGCCACGCCCAGCGCGATCGCGCCGGCGAGGGCCAACAAAGAACGTTTCATGCTCAGATTCAACACGACTTCGCGGCGCCAGTTGCGCGAAACCCGGACATTGGGCCGGACGCTGCAGCGCCGGTCGACCGGCTCTCCAGCCCGGATCGGCCGGCGCACACGCCGCTCAGATCTTGTTCACGTTTACGGCCTTCGGTCCCTTGGGACCAGCCTCCTCCTCGTAAGAAACCTTCACACCCTCGGACAGCGAGCGATAGCCATCCCCCATGATGCCAGTGAAATGAACGAACAAGTCACGTCCGCCGTCGTCGGGCGTGATGAAGCCGAAGCCCTTGTCGTCGCTGAACCACTTGACGGTACCCGTTGCCATGTACTCCCCTTGTATTCCTCTTCGGACACGCCAGTTTCGGTGCCCGGGGGGCGCCGACCAACCCGGGGAAAGTAGCAGGGAAGCGCATCGCGTGGGTTTTCGGAGTGAGCTCGTGCAGGTCCCGGCACGCGGAGCGGCTGCGAAAACGCGACGCGGATCGCCTACTGATCGGCCGCCACGGGCCCGCCCACGGCGCCGACCAGCTCCCGCGCACGCTCGATCGCCTGCTCGGTCGAGCTAATCTCCCCAGCGAAGCTCGCCTCCTCGAGCTCGGCCAGAATCCGCCCGAGCTCCGGTCCCGGCCGCAACCCCACGGCTCGCGCCAGCTCATCGCCTCGGACCGGCGGGCGCGGTCGAGCAGCGTGCCAGGCGAGCGCCTCCCCCAACAGCTGGCGCGCCAGCTCCAGGTGCCGAGCGATCGCCGGCTCGGCGACCTTGCCGCGGGTGGCCAGGCGATCGGCCATGCTCAACATGGTCACGTCGATCTCGACCGGCTCGCACGCCCGCAGATAGCGGTAGATCGTCCGGCGCGTAAGCGGCGTCTCGTGGACCAGGAAGCCGAGACGGAGGTGGTGTCGCGTGAGCGCGGCCACGTGCTCGCGCAGGCGCTCTGAGGCGCGCAGACGGGCCAGCACGCTCGTGGCGGTCTCCGCCCCCATCGCGTCATGCCCGATGAACGTCACCCGCCCCTCGGGGGTCACGTCTCGCGTCGCCGGCTTGGCCACGTCGTGCAGCAGCGCGCCGAAGCGCAGCGCCTGCCCGCGGGTGAGCTCGTTGGCCAGCGGCTCGGCCAGGAACCGGGACACCGCCGGGCCGTGCTGGCCCACCCACCGCTCCGGGACGCGCTCGAGCTCGATCACCCCCTGCAGCACCAACCGCGTGTGCTCGTACACGTCCAGGTGGTGGTAGACGCTCTGCTCCACCCCGCGCATGCGGCTGATCTCGGGGAGGACCACGTCGGTGGCGCCGAGCTCGTCCATCAGCGCCAGGCCGCGCAGCGCCTGCTCGGCGACCACGATCCGTCTGAGCTCGGCGAACACCCGCTCCGGAGCGACCGCGCTGAGCGCGCTCGAGCTCGCCCGAGCGGCCGCCACGGTGTCGGCGTCGAGCGAGAACTCGAGCTCGCAGGCCAGGCGCGCCAGGCGCAGCGTGCGCAACGGGTCCTGCGCGAACGCACGCGGCGAGACCATCCGCAATCGCCGTTCGCGCAGATCGCTCGTCCCCCCGAACGGGTCGACGTACGGACCCCCGCCGAGCGGCTCGGCGATCGCGTTGATCGTGAAGTCGCGCCGCGCCAGATCTGCCTCGATCGAGCCTCCCGCGACCGGCAGCACATCGACCTGCCAGGCGTGATCGCGGGCTACCACGCGCCACACTCCGAACGAGTCCGAAAGGGCGAATGCATGGGCGTCGGCCGCCTGGGCCAGCGCACGTGCGAGCTTGCGCGCGTCGCCCTGGACGGCCACGTCGTAGTCGTCGGTGGGGCGCCCCAGCGCCCGGTCGCGCACCACTCCGCCGACCAGCCAGGCCGGCTCCTGCGCGGCCGCGGTCAGGGCCGCGAGCGGGTCGCGCTGGCTCACGCCGGCGCCCCATCGCGGTGGTAGACGCGAGGCACCCGCCCCGAGATCCCGCACACGATCTCGTAGTTGATCGTGCCGAGCCGCTGGGCGAGCTCCTCGGCGGTGATCCGCTCATTCCCGTCCCTGCCGATGATCGTTACCCGCTCGCCGCAGGCGACGACGTCCGGCACGCCAACCTCCACGGTGATGTTGTCCATGCTGACCGTGCCCACCAGTGGATAGCGCCGCCCGCCGATCAGCACCTCGCAGTTGTTGCTCAGCGCCCGGCGGATCCCGTCGGCATACCCGATCGGCACGGTGGCGATCCACGTCTCGGCGCGCGCGACCCACTGGCGACCATAGCCGGCGCTCTCCCCCGGAGCCGCCGACTTGACCGCGGCCACGTAAGAGCTCAGCTCGAGCACCGGCTCCAAACCGTGCGCCGCAGGATCCTGGTTCATCGGATCGCAGCCATATGTCGCGATCCCGCAGCGCACGAAGTCGAGGTGGCTCGCGGGCTCGCGCAGCGTCGCGGCGCTGTTTGCCGCGTGTGCGGCGATGGCCGGCCAGCGCTCGCGCATCGCACGCACGAACGGCTCGAATCGAGCCAGCTGCGCGGCGGTGAACTCCGGATCCTCGTCGGCGCTCGCGAAGTGGGTCATCGCTCCGGCGAGCTCGAGCCCCGGCGTGATCGCCACCTGCTCGGCGACGCGCACCGCCTCGTCGAGCACCCGGGTGCCCAGACGGCCCATCCCCGTGTCGAGCTTCACGTGTACACGGACCGGCTGCACGCCCTCGCCGCCTCCGGCCCGCCGGGCGAGCTCCGATACGAACCGCTCGGTCCACGCCACCAGCTCGGCGCGCGCGCCCAACGCCACCGGCAGCTCCTCGTCGCTGAGCGCGCCCAACAGGAGCACCGGCGCGTCGATCGCCGCATCCCGCAGCTCGGCCGCCTCGGCGGCACTCGCCACCGCCAGCAACCGAGCGCCGCCGGCCAGCGCGGCTCGGGCCACGGGCACTGCGCCGTGCCCATATCCGTTGGCCTTGGTGACCGCGCACAGCCCCGTCCCCGGACCGAGCCCGGCGCACAGCCGCGCCACGTTGCGCTCCACGGCCGCGAGGTTGACCCGCGCAAGCGCCCGCACACTCACCTCTCAGCCCTCCAGCGACGCTCGTGCGCGCGGCAGGGCCGCGATCACATCGCTGGCGATCACACCCTCGGGGCCGATCTCGCGCGCGGTGAGCTGACCGGCGCGGGCGTGCACGAGCACCCCTGCGCACGCCGCGTGCCAGGGATCCATGCCCTTGGCCAGGAAGGCGCCGATCACGCCGGATAGCACGTCACCGGTGCCGGCGGTGGCCAACGCGGAGGCTCCGCCCTGGTTGACGGCCACTCGACCGTCCGGCGTGGCCACCAGCGTGTCGTCGCCCTTCAGCACGACGATCGCCTGGGCCTCACGGGACGCTCGCCGCACCCCCTCCAGACGCCTCGCGCCAACCGCGGCACTGTCTGAGTCGAGCAGGCGCGCGAGCTCGCCGGCATGCGGCGTCAGGACACTGGGCGCGGCCCGATCGGCGAGCGAGCCCAGCGCACCGGCGTGCGCGTTCAGCCCGTCGGCGTCGAGCAGCATCGGCAGGTTGACCTCGCGAGCGGCCGTCCGCGCGAACTCGAGCGCTTCCGGGGCACGGCCCAGCCCCGGCCCGAGCACGAAGGCGTCCGCCCGCTCGGCGCGGGCCACGACCTGCTCGACCCCGGCCGGCTCGAGCGAGCCGTCGGCGTCGGGCAGCGGCGCGGTCATCACCTCGAGCAGGCGCGCCTCGAAGATCGCATTCAGGGACGCCGGCACGAACGCGGTCACGTAGCCGGCACCGGCGCGCATGGCCGACTCGGAGGCCAGGCACGGCGCGCCGGTCAGCCCTCGCGAGCCACCGCATACCAGCACGCTGCCGGCCGCGAACTTGGTCGACTCGCGACCCCGGCGCGGTATTCCCGCGACGACTCGCCCGGGGATCAGTCCGATCCTCGGGTCAGCCGGCCCGCCGTCGGGGATCCCGATGTCGATGACCCGTACCTCACCGGCACGCGTCTTGCCGGGATTGATCCACACCCCCGGCTTGCCGGCATGGAACGTGGCGGTCGCCCGAGCCTGCACGGCCACCCCAAGCGCCTCGCCGGTGGAGGCGTCGACGCCGCTCGGGATATCGCAGGCGACGACGACCGCGGCGTCTTCGCCCGCGGCGTTGATCGCCTCGATCGCCCCCGCGGCCGGCTCGCGCGGCTCACCTCGGAACCCGGTGCCGAGGATCGCGTCGATGATCCCCCGCGCCCCGGCGAGCGCGTCGGCGCTGAACGGCGCGGGCGGCGCGCCGGGCAGGCGCTCGAGGTTGGTCGCAGCGTCGCCGCGCAGCTCGCCAGGGTCGGCCAGGAGCAGGACGTCCACCTCGCGAGCCCGGGTCCGGAGCACCCGCGCGGCAACCAGGCCATCACCGCCGTTGTTGCCCTTGCCGCATACGACGACGATTCGGCCGGCGGGCACGAGCGAGCCGGTCAGCTCGGCCAGGCCCGTGCCGGCGCGCTCCATCAGCTCGAGGCCGGCGATCCCACGCTCGCCGATCGCCCATTCATCGAGGGCCCGCTGCTCGCCGGCGTCGGGGAGCGGGTCAAGCCAGTCCGGAAGGCTCGCCATCGCCGGGAGCCTAGATGGTGCCGTCAGCCGGTGGCGGCCACCGCGACCGCCGCGGCGTCCCGACCGGTGTGGGTCAGCGATACCTCGACCCGTACCCCCAGCTCGGCCGCGCGCGCGGCCGCCGCGCCATGGAGGCGCAGCTCGGGCGGACCGCCCGTGCCCAGCACCTCGACCTCATGGAAGTTCCACGAGGTCAGCTCGAGCGCCTTGGCCACGGCTTCCTTGGCGCAGAAGCGGGCGGCCAGGTGCTGCCCCGGCCGGCCGCGACCGGCCGCGTACTCCCGCTCGGCGTCGGTGAACAGGCGCTCGGCCAGGCGTGGGGTCCGCTCCAGCGCGCGCTCGAGCCGATCGATCTCGAGCAGGTCCATCCCGATCCGCAAGCGGTCCCCGGCCACCCGTGGATCACTCGACGGTGACGGTCTTGGCCAGGTTCCTGGGCTGGTCGACGTTCAGGCCCCGACGGCGGGCGATGTAGTAGGCCAGGAGCTGGAGCGGAATCACGGCCAGCAGGGGCGCCAGCATCCACTGCGTGCGCGGCACCTCGATCACCTGGTCGGCGTGCTGGGCAATCTCGGTGTCGCCCTCGGTGGCGACCGCGATCACGCTCGCGCCGCGGGCGCGGACCTCCTGGATGTTCGAGATCACCTTCTCGAGCACGGGAGACTCGGTGGCCACCACGACGACCGGCGTGCTCTTGTCGAGCAGGGCGATCGGGCCGTGCTTCATCTCGCCGGCGGCATAGGCGTCGGTCGCGATGTAGGAGATCTCCTTGAGCTTCAGCGCGCCCTCCAGGGCCACCGGAAGGCCGACGTGGCGCCCGAGGTACAGGAAGAAGTCGGCGTCGCTGACCCGCTCGGCGATCACCTCGACGCCGGCCAGGCCACGCTCGAACATCTCGGTGATCCGGTGCGGTAGCCGCTTGACCTCGCCGATCGTCTCCCACAGGACTTGCCCATCGAGCGTGCCGCGCAGCTCGGCCAGCCGCAGGGCGAGCAGGTACAGCGCCACCACCTGGCTGACGAACGTCTTGGTGGCCGCGACGCCGATCTCCAGGCCCGCCCGGGTGTAGAGCACGCCGTCGGACTCACGGGTGGCCTGGGAGCCCATGATGTTGGTGATGGCCAGCACCTTGGCGCCGCGCTTTCGTGCAGTGCGCATGGCGGCCAGCGTGTCGGCCGTCTCGCCCGACTGCGAGATCCCGATCACCAGATCGCCGGGGCCGACCACAGGGTTGCGATAGCGGTACTCGGAGGCGATCTCGACTTCGACCGGCACCCGTGAGAACTCCTCGATCGCGTAGCGCCCGATCAGTCCCGCGTGGTAGGAGGTTCCGCAGGCGACGATCACGACCCGCCGGGCCGTGCGCAGCAGCTCGTCATCGATCGCGCCGAGGTCACCCAGGTCTATCCCGACCCCGCGCGCAGCGCGCTCGCCGATCGTCTCGGCGACCGCGTCGGCCTGCTCGTGGATCTCCTTGAGCATGAAGGTCTCGAAGCCCTGCTTCTCGGCCGTCTCGGTGTCCCAGTCGATCTGGACCACCTCGCGCTCGATTGGAGCGCCCTCCGGCGTGAAGAACTCGACTCGGTCGGGACGCAGCACGACGATCTCTTCGTTCTCGATGTACTGGACATGCCGGGTGTGGCGCAGGAAGGCGGGAATCGCGGAGCCGACGAACTGCTCGCCCTCGCCGCGGCCGATCACCAGCGGGCACTCCTTGCGGGCTCCCACCAGCAGCCCCGGCTGATCGGCGCTCATGGCCACGAACGCGTAATGGCCGCGCAGATCGTGGTAGGCACGGCGGACGGCCTCGACCAGATCGCCCTGGTCGTAGTGGGCGACCAGGTGCGCGATCACCTCGGCGTCGGTCTCGGAGGTGAACTGGGCACCCTCGGCCACCAGCCGGCGCTTGAGCGCGATGTAGTTCTCGACGATGCCGTTGACGACGATGTGGACGCGGTCGGTGGTGTCGAAGTGGGGATGGGCGTTCTCCTCGGTGACGGCGCCGTGGGTCGCCCAGCGGGTATGTCCGATGCCGGTACCGGGCTGGGGCCGCTCGGCGACCGCCACGCCCCCGGCGCCGCGCTCAGATTCGTGGCTGGCGCGGCTTGACTCGATCGCCCCGCGCAGCGCGCTCAGGTTGCCGACCGCCCGCACGGCGTCGATCCGCTCGCCCTCGAGCACCGAGATGCCCGCGCTGTCATAGCCGCGATATTCCAGTTTCTCGAGCCCGGCCAGCAGAAGCGGCCGTGCTTGGCGTGGACCTACGTACCCGACGATTCCACACATACGTCCAGACTTCCCCTTTCGTGGCGGAAAACCGCACGACTGCGTTGCGGTCCCCGGCGTACGCGGCAAGTGATGTTAGCCGCAAGATTCGTGCCCGAATAACGCACGACCCGGGCCGGGATTCGCGCACCAGGGTCCACTTCCTGGGTGCGCCGCGCGACTACCGAGGCAGCGCGGTCTCCACGACCTCGCGCAACCGGTCGCAGATCTCATCGGTTTCCTGCTGGCTCGGCGCCTCGACCATCACCCGAATGAGCGGCTCGGTGCCCGACGCCCGGACCAGCACGCGGCCCCGGCCGCTCAGGCCGGCGTGCTCGCGCGCGATGGCCTCCTCCACCCCGGGGTCGGCCATCGCGGCGGCGAGTCCGGCCCGGTCCGAGGCCCGGATGTTGACCAGGCGCTGGGGGAGCTTGTCAATCGCGTCGCGGTCGGCCAGGTCGCGCCCGGCCAGCGCCTCGAGCGTCAGCAGAGCGCTGGCGATCCCATCGCCGGAGGGACCGAAGCCCAGGTCGATGATGTGGCCGGATTGCTCGCCGCCGAGCGCCCAGTCACGCCGGCGGAGCTCGTCGAGCACGTAGCGGTCGCCCACCGCAGTGGTCGCCACCTCGATGCCGGCGGCCTCCATCGCCCGGTGAAAGCCGTAGTTCGTCATCACGGTGACCGCGACGCCGTTGCCGGCCAGGCGGCCCTGCTTGCGCAGGTGGATGGCCGCCAGCGCGACCAGCTCGTCGCCGTCGACCACCGCTCCGTTTCGGTCCACGGCGAGCACGCGATCGCCGTCCCCGTCGAAGGCGAACGCGACGTCGTGCTCCCCGTGCGAGACCCGCTCGACGAGACCGTCCAGATGGGTCGAGCCGCAGTCCCGGTTGATGTTCAGACCGTCGGGCTGATCGGCCCGCACCTCGACGGTGGCGCCAAGGCGGCGGAAGATCTCGGGAGCCGCCTGGAAGGTCGCACCGTTGGCGCAGTCGAGCAGCACCCGCATACCGCCGAGGTCCAGCGCCGAGAAGCGCTGCTCCAGACGGCTCAGATACTCCGGCAGCGCGCCCTCGAACGGTTTGACCATGCCGATGTGCGGAGGCGGCGGCGGGGGCTTCTCGAGCTCGGCTTCGATCGCGTGCTCGGTGTCGTCGTGCAGCTTGAAGCCGTCGGCGGCGAACAGTTTGATGCCGTTGTCCTCGTAGGGGTTGTGCGAGGCGGAGATGACCGCGGCGAGGTCAAGGCCGCGGCCGCGTACCAGAAGCGGCGCCGCCGGCGTGGGCAGCACCCCGGCCAGCCACGCGTCACCGCCGGACGCCGCCACCCCGGCGGCGATGGCCGACTCGAGCATCTCGCCCGACTCGCGGGTATCGCGGATGATCAGCACCTGCGGACGCTCGGCCTCGAGCCGGGCCACCGCGGCCCGTGCCAGCTTGAGCGCCAGCTCGGCCGTCAGGAAGTGTCCCGCCCGGCCGCGGACGCCGTCCGTGCCGAAGAGCTGGCGCGCCATGTGCGACTAACGCTTGGAGAACTGCGGGCGCTTGCGCGCCTTCTTGAGGCCAGCCTTCTTGCGCTCCTTGACGCGCGGATCGCGGGTCAGGAAGCCGCGGCGCTTGAGCTCGCCGCGCAGGTTCGGGTCGGCCACGATCAAGGCGCGTGAGATGCCGTGGCGAAGGGCGCCGGCCTGGGCCGAGACGCCGCCGCCGTGCATGCGCGCGACCACGTCCATCCGCGACTCGTAACCCACGGTCTCGAGCGGCTGGCGGATCACCCGCTGAAGCGTCTCGCGCGGGAAGAACGCCTCGAGCGTCTTGCCGTTGATCACGTAGCTGCCGGTCCCGGGCTTGATGATCACACGGGCCACCGCGGTTTTGCGCTTGCCGGTCGCGGTGTAGCGCGCGCCGGCGGCGAGGTCGATCGCGGCATCGGCGATCGGGCGAGTCTCCTGCTCGTCGGCCTCGGCCCGCTCACGGGCGGCCAGAGCCTCGGCTTCGGCCTCGGCGGCGGCCTGGGCCTCGGCGTCGAGGAACTGGTCGCCCTCGGGAACGATGTCGGGAATCAGGTCGGCGCCGGGGATCTCGGGCTTCACCCGCGGGGCGAGGTCGAGCTCCTCCTCGTCTTCGTCGGACTCCTCGACCTGGGCGGCCGGCGTGGGCTGCTCGGCGGCCGGCGTGGGCTGCTCGGCGGCCGGCTCGGCCGCAGGCGCCTCCTCGGCCACGGGCTCGGCCGCCGGCTCCTCGGCCGCGGTGGGCTCTGTCTCGGCGGCCGGCTGCTCGCCGGCCTGCTCCTCGTCTCGCTGCTCGTCCTCGGGCCGTTCGGTCACTGCTTGATCTCCATCGGTTGCGGCTGCTGGGCGGCGTGCGGATGCTCCGGACCGGCGTACACCTTCAGCTTGGTCAGCTGCTTACGGGCCAGGCGGTTGCGGGGCAGCATGCCCTTCACGGCGAGGCGGATGACCTCCTCGGGCCGGCGCTCGAGCATTTCGTTCAGGCTGCGGGACTTCAGACCGCCCGGATACCCGGAGTGGCGGTAGTAGCGCTTGTCCTGCCGCTTGTTCCCGGTGACCGCGATCTTCTCTGCGTTGACCACGATCACGAAATCGCCGGTGTCGACGTGCGGGGTGTAGGTCGGCTTGCGCTTGCCGCGCAGCGTGTCGGCGATCTGCGTCGCGAGCCGGCCGAGCGTCTGCCCGGAGGCGTCGACAAGGAGCCAGTTTCGCTCGCGGTCGGCAGGGGTGGCAACGTAGGTCTTCATGGCACGCACAAACCGCGCGGCGACCGCGCGGCTTGGGGCAATGATAGGCGATCGGCCGCGAAGTGAAGCTCGGGCCGTAACCTGACCGTCATGTGGCTTTCCGTGCAGGCGCAGCGAGCAGCGATGCGGGTTGCCTACGCCGGCCTGCGCACATACTGGTTCGTGGTCCGACCCCAGATCGTCGGGGTGAAGTGCGTTCTGACCCACGGCGACGAGGTGCTGCTGGTGCGCCACACATACGGCAGCCGAGCCTGGGACCTGCCGGGCGGCACGGTTCGCCGCCGGGAGATCCCGCGCGAGACCGCCCGTCGGGAGATGGAGGAAGAGCTCGGCCGGGAGATCGAGGACTGGACCTCGCTCGGGGAGCTGCTGGTCCATAACAATCACCACCGCGACAACGTGCACCTGTTCCACACGCGCCTCGCCGACCGCAACATCGACATGAACCTGGCCGAGCTGTCCGAGGCGGACTGGTTCCCGCGCGATGCGCTGCCCTCCGACCTCGGCCGCTTCGTGCGCCAGATCGTGGCCCGCGTCAGGGCAGCCTGAGGTCCGAGACCCGCGTCGTCGTGGTCGTGTGGCTGCCGCGCGAGGCCGCGGTCAGAGTCAGCTTGAGCGACACGCGCTGATGGCGATGAAGGGCGATACGCAGGGTCGGCAGGACCCCGGGTGCGGCCCCGACCACGAGTACGGTGGGGCGGCCGGCACTCACCTGAGCCTGCACCGAGCCGAAGTGAAGTGAGAACGCCTTGAAGCGCCTGGCGCGTCTCGTACGCGCCATGCCGGTGATCTCGACGGTGGTGTGCGCGTCGCAGGTCACGAGCACGCCGATCCCCCGTGGTCGCAGGCGGCGTGAGAGCACCTTCAGCGTGCAGCGCTGACGCTTCACGGCCACGGCCGTGGTCGCGCTGCTCGGGGCGTGCGCGAGGTCGCCGCCGTAGCTCGCGGTGACCCTGGCCTGGATCGGCGGCCGCTGTCCCGGGCTGAACTGCACGAAGCAGATCGACGTTCCCCCGGCGCCGGTCGACCCGAGCGTGCAGCTGGCGCTCCCGGGGAACACGGCACCCGGCGTCGGCGTGCTGAACGTCACCAGCCCGGTAGGCGTCGAGCCGGCGCCCTGGTCGGACACCGAGACGGTGCAGGTGGTCGTGGCTGAGACGGCGACCGCCGCAGGCGAGCACGAGATGGCCGTCTCGCTCGACGCGGTGGAGACGTCGATCTCGGTCTGGGTGGTCTGCTCCACGCTCGAGAAGTCACTCACGGTGACCGTCGCGGTGTAGGTCCCGAGCTTCGCGTAGGCGTGGCGCGAGGTGACCGTGAAGCTGCCGTCCGGTTGCTTGGTGATCTGGCCGGAGGTGCTGGTCCCGTCGCCCCAGTCGACGGTCGCGACGAAGTTCGAGGGGGTGGCGGTCGGGTCGGTGTCGGTGAACGTGTCGAGGACCGCGGATACGTTCTCCCCAACGGTCTCCGTCAAGTCTGGGCGCGCGGGGGCCGGCTCTCCCAACACGACGTCGTCGGCGGCAACCGGGTTGGAGCCGCCCGGGGTGACCGTGCTGCCGTCGAAGGCGAAGAGCTCGGCGCCGCCGAGCAGCACGACTACGCGGGTGACCACCGGGTCGGGGAACAGCAGGCCGGCGAACGACGTCGCCCCCGCCGGCGCGGTGACCGAGTCGAGCAGGATGTCGCCGTTGTAGTACTGGATCTGGGACGACCCGCTGGATCCCAGGAAGACGATCCCGAGTCCGCGCGTCTGCGCAACGGTCGGCGTGGTTCCGGGCCCAGCCGGAGCGACGATGTCGAGCTCGGCCGTGGTTGAGTTGAACGGCGCCCACGCGTTCGGCGGGCTGAACGGCGTGAAGTTCGCGTTCGGGTTGACCGAATGAAACCCGTCATTTGCCACGGCGATATCGGGTCCGAGCGCGAGCCCCCAGGGCTCAAACCGGCTGCGCTCGGGGGCGACCACGTGGCCGGGCTCGATCACGGTCGATCCCGGATCGCCGCCGTCGAGCTGGGTGTCGTCCCAGTTCAGATGACGGAACCCGACGCCCTGCTCGCCGTTGGACTGTCCGTTGTCGGCGCCGCCGACGGCCCGCTCGAACGCCCCGATCGCGCTCGTGACGCCCGCCGTGCCGGTGCCGGTGTAGGTCGTGGCGGGACCGCCGGTGGGCACGCTCAGCGATGCCTGCGCGGCGCTGACACCAACCCCGAGTGCGCACGCCAGCGCGGCCGCCACCGCCAGAATCCCCCGAGTCGCCCGCTTCACGCCCACCAACGAGGAGTCAGATTACTCCCACTCGATGGTGCCGGGCGGCTTGCTCGTGATGTCGAGCACCACCCGCCCGACGGGCCGGATCTCCCCGATCATCCGCGCGGCGATCTTCTCGAGCAGCTCGTAGGGCAGGCGCGCCCAGTCGGCGGTCATTGCGTCGTCGCTGGTCACTGCCCGAATCGCGATCACGTTGCCG